>JALTLI010000060.1 GCA_027005635.1 Alphaproteobacteria bacterium | reverse complement strand
ACTAATGAAGTTATTAAAATAAATGATTGTTTATTAAAAGATGATGAAGAACTAATAATTCGTATTATTGATAAAATTATTAAAAACTTAACTAATGATAATATGATGCCAAGAACCACAAAAAAACAAAGATTAATCAAACATCTAAAATCTAGTGAAAAGCGCTACGAGCTAGGTGGAGTGGCATTTTATAAAAATAAAGGTTATATAAATGCAAAAAAAATATAGTTTTGCTTGCGTTTATATAAGCATCAGCTTAAAATCCAGCAAATAATTATTAACAATATAAACGGAGTTCTTCGGTGAATCAATCAGGACGTAATATTTTCATTTGGGCAGCAATAGTTTTTGGTGCAATGGCACTATATGGTAGCTTAGCTCAACAAGACGAAATTAAAAAAGGCGAAGTAAGTTATTCTGAAATGCTAAATATGATAGATAATAAAGAAATTTCTGAAATATTAATAAAAGGAAATAAACTTTCTGCCATACGTACAAATGGTGAGAAAATATCAACAACCTCTCCGTATGATCCAGATATGGTTAAAGAAATGCGCAAAAGCGGGGTTAATATTGTTGTTGAAGATGCAGAAGGGCGTTCTATTCTTGTTTCAATTTTATTACAATTATTACCATTTGTTTTAATTATTGGTGTTTGGATTTTTGTTATGAAGCAAATGGGTGGTGGCGGAAAAGGTGCCATGAGTTTTGGTAAATCTAAGGCTACAATGTTAACTGAAAATGAAATCAAAGTTAATTTTGATGATGTTGCAGGTGTTGAAGAAGCTAAACACGAGCTTAGTGAAATAGTTGAGTTTTTAAAAGATCCTAGTAAATTCCAACGTTTAGGTGGTAAATTACCAAAAGGTGTTTTACTTATGGGGCAACCTGGTACTGGTAAAACATTACTTGCTAGATCAGTTGCAGGGGAAGCTGGTGTTCCATTTTTCTCAATCTCAGGTTCTGATTTTGTGGAAATGTTTGTTGGTGTTGGTGCTTCTCGTGTTCGTGATTTATTTGAACAGGGTAAAAAGAATTCTCCATGTATTATTTTTATTGATGAAATTGATGCTGTTGGTCGTCATCGTGGTGCCGGAGTAGGTGGCGGTAACGATGAACGTGAACAAACTTTAAACCAATTACTTGTGGAAATGGATGGCTTTGGATCTAATGAAGGAGTAATTTTAATTGCTGCTACTAACCGACCAGATGTACTAGATCCTGCATTACTTCGCCCTGGTAGATTTGATAGACAAGTTGTTGTTCCATTGCCAGATATTAAAGGTAGAGAACAAATTTTAACAGTTCATATGCGTAAAATACCAATTGCTACAGATGTTGATGCAAAAGTTATTGCAAGAGGTACACCAGGTTTTAGCGGGGCGGACCTTGCAAACCTAGTTAACGAAGCAGCATTAATGGGTGCAAGAGGTGATAAACGTCTTGTTGATATGGCAGATTTTGAAAGTGCCAAAGATAAGGTAATGATGGGCGCAGAACGTAAAAGCGCAGTAATGACAGATGAACAGAAAAAAACAACTGCATACCATGAAGCAGGACATGCCATTGCAACATTATTTGTTGATGGTCCGGCTGATCCGTTACATAAAGTAACAATTATTCCTCGTGGCAGGGCTTTAGGTGTAACAATGTCTCTGCCAGAAGAAGATAAAGTTACTTATGATAAAAAATACCTAGAAAATCAAATTACTATTTTAATGGGTGGTCGTTTAGCAGAAGAGCTTATTTTGGATCAACTAACAACAGGTGCAAGTAATGATATTGAAAGAGCATCTGATATTGCACATAAAATGGTATGCTTATGGGGTATGAGCGAGAAAATGGGGCCAAGAGCTTTTGCTGATAACCAATCTGAAGTATTTTTAGGTAGAGATATGGGAAACCGTAAACAAATGTCTGAAACTACAGCAACTGAAGTTGATGAAGAAACTGATAAATTTATTTCTACTAACTATGAACGTTGTAAAAAAATATTAAAAAAGCACATGAAAGAACTTCATATGCTTGCAGAAGCATTGCTTGAATATGAAACACTAGATAAAAAACAAATAGATGATTTGTTAGCTGGTAAAAAAGTTATAGTTAAAAAAGAATCTCGCCTTGCTAAAAAGAGAAAAGCAAAAAAAACAGTAGATAAAAAAGCTACTACTAAAGATAAAGATAAAAAGCAAACAAAAAAAACAGCTAAAAAGAAAATTATTAAAAAAATTAAAAAGGATAAATAGTAAGTGAAAACTATTGCAACAATCAGAGATATAGATATTGGTTTTGAATCAATAAATACTGATTTTTCTAATACTCGTACTGCTGCACGTTCTATTTTGATTGATGAAAATAACTTAATTGCTTTAATATTTGTTGGTAAAGATAAATACCACAAACTTCCTGGTGGTGGAGTTGAAGGTGATGAAACTATTATAGAAGCATTAAAAAGAGAACTTTTAGAAGAAGCTGGTTGTTATTTTTGTGATGCACAAGAACTTGGAATTACTGAAGAGTATTTAGGACGTTTTGGATTGTTTCAAACATCATATTGTTTTATATCTAAGGTAAAAGGTGAAAAAGGTTTACCAAGTTTTGATAATGGTGAAATAGCAAATGAATTTTCTTTGAAATGGGTTGATTTAAAAAAATCTATAAATATTTTAACAGCAGAAAAAGAACATGCTGATTATCAGGCTAGGTTTATAAATACACGGGATTTATCTCTTTTAAAAGAGGCCGATAAAATTATTAATGATAGGATAAATAATGGCTAAATATTTTGGAACAGATGGTGTACGCGGGGTTGCTAATACTGCACCAATAACATCTGAGCTTGCAATGCGTTTAGGGCAGGCAACAGGGCAAGTTTTTCGTAAATACAGCCCACACGGTAGACCAACTGTAGTTATTGGCAAGGATACACGCCTTTCTGGTTATATGCTGGAATCTGCTTTGCAATCTGGTTTTACTAGTATGGGTTTTTACTGTTTAATTGTTGGGCCTTTGCCTACACCTGCTGTTGCTATGCTTACGCAAAGTTTACGCTCTGATATTGGGGTTATGGTAACTGCTTCTCATAATGAGTTTATTGATAATGGTATTAAAATTTTTGGTTCTGATGGGGTGAAAATTTCTCATAAAATGCAAGATGAAATTGAACACTTAATGGAAAATCCAGATGAAATTAAGCTTGTTTCACCAGATAAAATTGGTAAATCTGTACGCTTAGATGATGCTATTGGTCGTTATACTGAATTTTGTAAAATGTCTGTGCCCAAAAATCTTTCTTTGGAAGGTCTAAGAATTGTTGTTGATTGCGCAAATGGTGCTGCTTATAAAATTGCACCAAAAGTATTATGGGAACTTGGTGCGCAAGTTGTAAGAATTGGCTGTGATCCTGATGGACATAATATTAATAGAAATTGTGGCGCTGTTCATCCTCAAGCAATGTGTGATGCAGTTAAAAGCCACGGCGCAGATTTAGGTATTTCCCTAGATGGAGATGCAGACCGTTTAATTATGTGTGATGAAAATGGCAAAGTATTAGATGGAGACCAAATTATTGCAGCAATTGCAACTAATATGCATAAAAAGAAAACCTTGAAAAAAGGGGTTGTTGGTACGGTAATGTCTAATATGGGTATGGAAGAATATTTTAAAGATTTAGATATTGAATTTGTTAGAACCCCAGTTGGAGATCATCACGTTGGGCTTGCCATGCGTGAAGATGGACATAATATTGGCGGAGAATCTTCTGGGCATGTTATTTTTTCTGATTACGCAACAACAGGTGATGGTTTACTAGCAGCTCTTCAATTTTTAGATGTTATGAAAGAAGAAAGCACAAATGCTTCAACTTTAGGTTCAACATTTAAGGCATTTCCGCAAAAACTCCATAATATAAAAGTAGAAAATGATAAAATAGCAGAAGAAATGTTAACAAATTCCAAAGTTACTTCATATATTAAAAATATAGAACAAGATTTAAATGGCGATGGTAGAATTCTTATCCGTAAATCTGGAACAGAACCATTAGTCAGGGTTATGGTTGAAGCTAGAGAAACTGATATGGTTGAAAATTATACAAAATCATTAGTTGAGACTATGGAACTTGTTGTTGCTTAGGTTGAAATTACTATAGCTAATCAAAAAAGCCCCCAGCTATAAGGGCTTTTTTGTTGAGAGGATATTTTTTAGTTAAGCAGCATAAACAGTTTTATTCATATGCTTTTTAACTTTATCGAAAGCGCGCATTTCTAGCTGACGTACTCGCTCTCTTGAAATTCCGAACTTTTGGCTTAGTTGTTCCAAAGTTGGAGTATCATCCACGTCCAGGAGGCGGCGGGAATGAAGTATTTCTCTTTCTCTCTCGTCTAATTTACTCATTGCTTCTTCTAGCGTATGTATACGCTTTAAAAGCTCTTCGTTATCGCTGTAAACTTCTTCTTGGCTTGGCTCGTCAGAAACTAACCAATCTATCCATTCACTACCGATCTCGCTAGAAACAACAGCATTTAGGCTTTGATCACCTGTCATCATCCGTTGATCCATACTCATTACATCTTTACGCCTAACATTAAGCTCATTGGCAATAAAATCTATACCTTCTTCTGTTAATCCGTTAGATGAAACTTCTTTTAATTTATTACGTAATTTACGTAAGTTAAAAAATAATTTTTTCTGTGCTGCGGTTGTACCAATTTTTACTAATGACCATGAATTTAATACATATTCCTGAATAGATGCACGTATCCACCACATTGCATAAGTTGAAAGTCTGAAGCCTTTTTCTGGATCAAAACGTGTTATAGCATGCATTAAACCAATATTACCTTCTTGGATAATTTCACTAATTGGTAAGCCGTAACCACGAAAACCTAAAGCAACTTTTACTACTAAACGTAAGTGGCTTTTAGTTAATTTTTCTGCTGCTGCTTTATTGCCATTTTTTACCCAATCTTTTGCTAGGGCTTGCTCATCTTCAAAACTTAGCACTTTATAATGCTGAATTGAATTAAGATATAGCTGTAAAGCGTCTCTTGAATGCGTTATTGTCATTTATTTTCCCCTCATGCTTTTTTATAGCGGTTTATATATTTTTTTATTAAACTTTTTGTCAACCACTTGTTTCTTGTTCGTCTATCTCTTATGGGGTGGATAAAAATTCTTTACTGACATTTTTCTGACATTGTGGCTTGTAATGTCAATTTTATTATTATTTCAATAAGTTAGATTGTATGTAATTTTCCTAAATTGTAAGATATCCATACTCTTTTAGATGTTTTTTTATTTACAAAAATATGTTAATTTTAAGCAAATTAGTTATATCTCACTAAAAAATAGGAAAAAATATATAAAAATGAAACAAAAAATTTCAGGTGTTAAACATATTATAATTGTTGGTTCTGGTAAAGGAGGAGTTGGTAAATCAGCGACAGCCATGAATTTAGCAGTTGCTTTAAGTGTTAATGGGCAAAAAATTGGCCTATTAGATGCAGATATTTACGGCCCGTCAGTTCCTAAAATGTTGGGGGTTAATCAAAGCTCTTTTCCTGTTAGTGAAGATGGTAAACAAATTACACCGGCAGTTGCTCATGGTGTAAAGTGTATGAGCATGGGTTTTTTGGTGGAAGAGGGTGAACCTATTGTGTGGCGCGGTCCTATGCTTGGTTCTGCCTTAAAGCAAATGTTATTTCAAACAAACTGGGGAGAACTTGATGTTTTAGTAGTAGATATGCCACCAGGAACAGGTGATGTGCAAATGTCTATGGCAAGTTTGGTGGAAATTAGCGGGGCAGTTATAGTTTCAACTCCACAAGATATTGCCTTAATGGATGTAAAAAAAGCTATTAATATGTTTAAAAAAGTAGATGTACCTATTTTGGGCATGGTGGAAAATATGTCTACCTTTATATGTACTGAATGTGGGCATGAAAGCCATATATTTGGTAATAACGGTGCTATTAAAATGGCGGAAGAAATGGAATTAGACGTTCTAGCTCAAATTCCACTAGATTTAGGAATTCGTTTACATACCGATGAAGGACGTCCTG
Source organism: Alphaproteobacteria bacterium (assembly GCA_027005635.1). Lineage (GTDB taxonomy): Bacteria > Pseudomonadota > Alphaproteobacteria > UBA2136 > JALTLI01 > JALTLI01. The sequence goes on along the minus strand of JALTLI010000060.1, from coordinate 16,645 downwards.
TTGTATTAAATATGGCAAATAATCCGCAAGCTAAAATTTACCGTAATTTAGCTGATAAAATTACTGAAAAATTGGATAATATACCTGTTTCACAAACTGTATCTGATGATAAAGTTAAGGTTGTTATTGAGTAAATGAAAAAAGTAGAATTACCACCAGCACCAGCAAAGCAACGGCTAGATAAATACATAACTCAACAAATGGGTACTATTAGCCGTTCGCAGGTTCAGCGTTTTATTGCTAAAGGTTTTGTTACTTTAAATGGTGAGAAATCATTAAATCCAGCTTTAAAAACTAATGATGGTGATATTATTACGGTGGAAGAACCTGCACCTATTTCTACCGAAGTTGTTGGAGAAAACATTCCACTAGAAATATTATACGAAGATAAAGAACTTATTATTATAAATAAACCAGCGGGCATGGCGGTTCATCCTGCTATGGGAACGCCTAATGGTACTGTTGTTAATGCTTTGCTTTATCATTGTAAAGGTGAATTAGCTGGTATTGGTGGTGTTGAACGCCCTGGAATTGTCCATAGGCTTGATAAAGGCACCAGCGGAGTTATGGTTGTTGCCAAAACAGATTATAGCCATAATTATTTAAGTAAACAGTTTGCAAGGCGCACTTTAACTAGGTTTTATGATGCTTTATGTTACGGAATTCCTCATCCTACAAATGGTGAAGTTAAGAATATTATTGGTCGTCATCCTAAAAATCGTAAAAAAATGGCAGTACTTAGCCAGTGTGGAGAAGATGAGAGTAAACGCGGAAAAACAGCTCATACAACTTATGAAGTGGCTAAACGGTTTGGTACTTACGCTTCGCAAATACGTTTAAAACTTCATACTGGTAGAACTCATCAAATTCGTGTTCATATGAAGTATATTCATCATGGTGTTATGGGTGATCCTGCTTATTTTAACCGTGGAGTAAATGGTTGCATTAAACAGCTTCCTGAAAAAGCACAGGAAATTGTAAAAAATGTTGGCAGACAAATGCTTCATGCATCGGTACTTGGTTTTAAGCACCCAACAACAGGTGAAGAACTTTTATTTGAAGCCCCTCTACCAAAAGATATGCAAGATTTAGTTGATGTGTTAAAGTAAAAATATGAGCTTTTATACAAAAACAATAACAAGATACATGAAGGCACGACGCGGTTTTTCTCGTGTTGTTACGTGGTTTTCTATTTCTGGTATTGTTTTAGGTGTTGCATCTTTAATTGTAGTAATGAGCGTTATGAATGGGTTTAGAACTGAACTACTTAGTAGAATTTTAGGTATGACAGGTCATGCTGCAATTAGTGAAGTTGGTTTAACTTTGCAAAAAGCCCAGCTTTATCAGCAAAAATTAATTAAAAATGATGATATTATTAAAGCTCAGCCATTTGTACTTGGTCAGGCTATGGTTATTTCTAAGCGTAATGCCAATGGTGCGTTAGTACGTGGCATGATGATAAATGATAATAAAAATATAGTAAAATCAAACATTAAAGAAGGAAAATTCAACAACTTGTTGAATAAAAATACCATTGCTATAGGTGTTGGTATGGCACGTAATTTAGGTTTGAATGTTGGTAGTCAGTTAACTTTACTTTCTCCGCAGGGAACACGTACCGTTATGGGCTTTATTCCACGTATGGTACCTATGAAAGTTGGGGCTATTTTTGATATTGGTATGAATGAATATGATGATGGTTTGATTTATATGAACATAACTGATGCCCAGAAATTCTTTAAACTTAAAGATGGCATAAGTGCCTTAGATATTTATGTTAATAACCCATCAAAAGTTGAAGAATTAATCCCCTTTATGCAAAAAGTAACTGATAAATACACTTCAATTCGTACATGGAAACAGGCTAACCGCCAATTCTTTTCTGCATTAGAGGTGGAACGGGTATCTATGTTTATTATTTTAAGCTTAATAGTTGTTGTGGCTGCCTTTAATATTATTACAGGGCAAATGATGCTAGTAAATGATAAACGCGGAGATATTGCAATTATGCGAACAATGGGCGCAAAACGTAAACAAATTTTAAATATATTCTTTTTAAATGGTGTTCTTATTGGCGGTTTTGGTACTACTTTGGGTACTGTTGTTGGTTTATTAATTGTTAAATATTTGGAACCTATAGTTAGTTTTATAGAAAAATTAACAGGAGCATCTATTTTTTCTGGTGAGGGCTACTTTTTAGATGAGCTACCTTCAAAAGTAGTATTTAGTGATATAGGAATAATTGTAGGCGTAAGCTTATTGTTAACATTACTTGCTAGTTTGTATCCTGCTTGGCGTGCAGGCAGAATGGACCCAGTAGAGGTGCTTCGTTCATGACAATTTTAGAATTAAAAAATTTAACAAAATATTATTCTGCACCTAGTGGGCGCTTAAAAGTTCTTTCTGGTGTAAACCTTAAGGTAGAAAAAGGACAAAAAGTTGCAATTATTGGGCAAAGTGGATCTGGTAAAAGTACGCTGTTACATTGCGCAGGTTTACTAGATAGCCCAACGGAAGGCAGTATTTATTTACTTGGTAAAAATACTGAACATTTAAAAGATAATAAAAAATCGGAATTGCGTAATAAACATATGGGATTTGTTTATCAGGCTAATCATTTAATGGAAGAATTTACAGCCTTAGAAAACGTAATGATGCCAAGTTTAATAGCAAATAAATCTAATAAAAATAAAGCAAGAGAGTTATTAAACGCTGTTGGTTTAGCTGATAGAGAAGAATATTTACCTAGTAAACTTTCTGGTGGAGAACAGCAAAGAGTTGCAATTGCCAGAGCATTAATGAATTCACCAGATATTTTACTTGCTGATGAACCAACAGGAAACCTAGATCCTAAAACCGCAGATAAAGTTTTTGAAATTTTTGATAACTTAGTAACAAACCATGGTATGGCAGTATTAATGGTTACTCACAATGAAGAATTAGCTAAAAAATGTGATATTATTTTACAGCTAAATAACGGTATTTTGAAAAAAGTATAACTGATAATTCTTGACCAAATCACCATGAATGTGTAATTTATTAATATTGATTTATCTTTAATTTTCTTACTTTTTTTGAGGAGCATTTTATGCTTAGTAAAATATTACAACCAACCCCAAAACAGGTTATTGATAGCATTAAAGAGTTTGTTTTTTTGATGGAAGATAATTTTCCTTGTATTCAATTAACTACAGCTAATTGTTTAGATAATTTATTAAAAACTATTAACTGGAAATATTTAGAATGTGGTACTTATGCACGGGTTTATTTGTCTCCATGTGGAAATTATGTATTAAAAGTTAATATAGAATATGATCCGTATCCATTTTTTGCTGAAATGGCATTAAATGATTCTGCTAACCCTTATTTGCCAAATATTTATTGGCATGTTCCTTTACTTGATGATTTTAATATTAGTAAAACAGTTAAATCTGTAACATTAATTGAACGTCTTGAACATATGGATAATAATGAATTTAAGTATCATCCAAAATTTACTGATTTTATTATTAACATTGAAGAATATTCAAAGTTTCCGAAATGTAGAAAAATTGGTGGATATTTAGGCAGGATTGCTTGTGGATTTAATAGAATTAGTCATTTTACTGATTTTGAATTTGATTTACAAGCAAGAGCTATTGATAATATTATGCTTAGAGGTGAGCAACTTGTTATAATTGATCCTATTCGGGCATGTTAATTAATAACGAAAAATTGGTTTAATTTTTGGTCTTTGCATGATGCAGAGACCCTTTTTTTTTGCAAAAAATAAGCGTATGATGTATAACCTTCTTATGTCAATTGAACCAAAATTTATACACCTTAATGCTCATTCTAGCTTTTCTTTGCTAGAAGGAATTCCTCATGTTAAGGATTTAGCAAAAGCAGCAGCAAAATTAGATATGCCAGCAATTGGTGTAACTGATAAAGATAATTTATTTAATGCTGTAGAAATGAGCAAATTCCCTGCAAATGAAGGTGTTCAACCAATTATTGGGACTCAACTTTCTATTACCAGAGGCAAAGATGAACGTGGTGAATGGCTAGAACCAGATAGAATTACATTGCTTGTAAAAAATGAGCAAGGTTGGAAAAATATTGTAAAGCTTTCATCGATTGCTTTTTTAGAAACACAAAATGAAGGTACTCCTCAATTAACAATTGATAAGCTAATTGAATATAACGAAGGTTTAATTTTACTTACTGGTGGTGCAAGAGTTAGCCCCATAACAAGATTAATTTTAAATGAAAATAAATTTGAAGCTAAAAAATTATTAGAACAGCTATCTGTTGCTTTTAGTGGTAGGTTATATATTGAGTTACAGCGTCATGGATGGCTTGAAGAAGAACACTCAGAAAAAACTTTAATAGATTTTGCCTATGAACTAAACCTGCCATTAGTTGCAACAAACGATGCAAGATTTTTAAAACAAAGTCAATATAACGCCTTTAAGGCCATGCTTGCAATTGGCGATGGAATAACTTTAAACCAACCACCAATTCGTGAGTTTACTCCTGAACACTATTTAAAAACCGCTGATCAAATGTGCGAATTATTTGCAGATATTCCTGAAGCGACACAAAATACAGTAGAAATTGCAAAACGTTGTGCTTATAAAGTACCAACTGGGATTAACTATATGCCTGCTTGGCGTTGGCATGGGGCTCCGGGGTGTGAAGGTTTACCAGCAGATGAAGTTGAAAATCCACCAACAGATGCAGAAGTTGATGAAATTATTACCATTGAAGCCCAAAAAGGGCTGGAAAAAAGGTTGGTAGATTTCGTTTATAAACCAGATATGACTGATGAAGAAAAACAAGAAAAACACAAAGAATATTTTGATCGCCTAGAAATGGAGATGGATATTATTAAAGGTATGGGTTATTCTGGTTACTTTCTTATTACCTCTGATTTTATTATTTGGTCTAAAAAGAATGATATTCCAGTTGGGCCGGGGCGTGGTTCTGGTGCTGGATCTGTTGTTGCTTGGGCGCTAGAAATTACAGATGTTGACCCTATATTATGGGATTTATACTTTGAACGTTTTTTAAACCCTGAACGTATATCTTTGCCAGATTTTGATATTGATTTTTGCCAAGAAAGGCGCGATGAAGTAATTCATTATGTACAAAGAAGATACGGTAAAGCTGCTGTTTCGCAAATCATTACTTTTGGAACTTTAAAAGCTAAAGCTTGTATTCGTGATGTTGGTAGAGTGCTTGGTTTAGGCTTTAAACAGGTAAGTGAAATTTCTGGTTTTATACCAGAAGGCCCTGCTAGTGAGCCAATTGCTGATGTTATAGCAAAAGAAGATGATCTGCAGGAATTATACGATACAGATGATGATATTAAACAATTACTAGACGTGGCAATGGAACTTGAGGGTTGTTACCGCCATGCGTCAACTCATGCTGCGGGTATGATTATAGCAGATAGATCCATTACTGATGTTTGCCCGATGTATAAAGATCCTCGCTCTGATATGCCTGCAACCCAATTTACCATGTTTGATGCTGAATACTCTGGCTTAGTTAAGTTTGACTTTTTAGGTTTGAAAACTTTAACAACTATTCAATATGCCACAAAAATGATGGCTGAAAAGGGTGTTGATGTGGAAATGATTAAAGTTCCGATAGATGATAAAGCTACTTATGATATGCTTCAAAAAGGTCATACAGCAGGGGTTTTTCAGGTGGAAAGCCAAGGAATGACTGATTGTCTTAAAAAAATGATACCAGATAAAATGCAGTTTCTTTCTGATGTGATTGCACTTTATAGGCCAGGGCCGTTAGGTTCTGGTATGGTAGATGATTTTATTGAATGTCGCCACGGAAGAAAAGAACCGCATTACCCCCATGAAATACTTGAACCTGTTTTAAAAGAAACCTTCGGAGTACCTGTTTACCAAGAACAAGTTATGCGTATGGCACAAGTTTTAGCTGGTTATACACTAGGTGGTGCAGATATTTTGCGTAGGGCTATGGGTAAGAAAAAAGCTTCTGAAATGGCTAAACAGCGTAAAATCTTTGTAGCAGGAGCAGAAAAAGAAAATGGAGTTTTACCTGAACAGGCAAATGAAATTTTTGATCTAATGGCTAACTTTGCTTCTTATGGTTTTAACAAAGCTCATACTATTGCTTACGCTTTGATTGCTTATCAAACTGCGTGGATTAAGGCTAATCATCCGCTGGAATTTATGGCAGCATCTATGACAATGGATAGAGGTAATAGTGAAAAATTACTTAAATTTAAGCAAGAATTAGCAAGAATGAAAGTTGATTTATTATTGCCAGATATTAATAAATCGGAGCTTATTTTTAGAGTTGAAGAAAATAAAGCTGTACGTTTTGCTTTAGGTGCAATTAAAGGAACAGGTGATGAACCAAACAAGGCAATAGTAGAAGAACGTAACAAAAATGGTTTATATACTAGTGTTTTTGATTTTATGGAACGCCAAGACCCTCATTTTATGACAAAAAGAACTTTGGAAGCTTTAATTAAAGCTGGAGCATTTGATGAACTTGAGCCTAATCGTAGATTTTTAATTGAAAATATACCCGTGCTATTAGGACACATGCAGGCAACATTTAATGATAAAAATAGCAATCAAATTGGTTTATTTGGAGAAAGCACTGGTGAAAAATTAGCAAGACCAGAGTTAACAAAAGTTAAACCATGGGATAGTTTTGAAGTGTTGGAAAATGAATATAAAGCCATTGGTTTTTACCTTTCTGCTCACCCGCTAGATTCTTACAGTTCTGATTTACAAAAAATATCAAATATTGTTGATATTATAGATTTGGATAATAAAGCTGGATCTAAGCCCAAAGTAGTTAAAGTTGCAGCTCTAATTATGGGAATAAATAAAATTACCACGAAAAAAGGTAATAAAATGGTTATTTTAACTTTGTCTGATTTATCTGGTCAAAATGAAGCGGCTATGTTTAGCGATGTATATGATGATAATTTTGATATGGTTATAAAAAATAAAGCAGTACTGTGTAATTTAAATATTAGTGTTGATGATGATGATAGATTAAGGGTTAATGTTGCAGGAATTCAAGATTTAGATAAAGCTTTAACTTCTAAGGATAAGTTATTGTTAAGATTGGAAGATGTTAGAGTTATGGATGATTTAAAACAGTTATTAGCAAATCAAGAAGCAGGTAAAACTATGTGCGAAATATATTATCCTATTAACAATTGTCATGCCCATGTTAAGTTAAATAAGGGTATTCATGTTAGTAAGCGGTTTATGGCTCAGCTAGAAACATTGGGTGATATTTCAGTTGTTTGTAGTGATTAAATCAATACAAGTTTGAATTATGTTTAAATTAAGTGTAAAGTATATATAATATTTATCTTTTTATCTTTTCACTAGGGGTTCAATTATGAAATGGTTCCTTATATTAATTACTTTGTTTATTTTTGTATCTTTATGGCTTCTTATTTATGTTACATATAAATATTTTAAAAATGGTATTAAACCACTTGATGAAAAACAAGAAAAACTCAATAAAATGCTAAGTAACTGTGAAACTGATCTTGATGATGACGTTAATCTTCTTATTAATGATTTAAAAAAATCCACCAAAAGAATTAAGAAAAAAAGTAAGAAGTAAGCCGTTAAATCCTCACTTAATTGTGAGGATTTTTTAATTTAATGTATCTTGTACATGTTGTATGTTATATAATTATTTTTAATATTAATAATTTTGAGGTTTAAATGGATCCCGCACTTGCTTTCTTACTGTTTGGTATATTTATTTTACTTATTTTATCTGCGTTTTTCTCTAGCTCTGAAACTGCTTTGATGTCTGTTAGCAGACCTAAGCTTCATACACTAGAAGAAGAGGGGAGTAAACCTGCTAAACGAGTTAATAAAATCATAGATAACCCAGAGCGCTTACTAGCAACTATTTTATTAGGTAATAACCTTGTTAACATTGGTGCATCTGCTTTAACAACAGGTATATTTATTAAACTTTTTGGTGAAGTTGGTATGGTTTGGGCAACAATTATTATGACAATTCTTGTATTAATATTTGCCGAAGTTTTGCCAAAAACACTTGCTAACCACTGGCCAGAGAAGACATCATTTTTAGTTAGCTATCCTATTATGATATTAATTAGAATTTTTCATCCTTTTACATGGTTAATTGGTAAAATCACACGTGGTTTTATGCGTCTTATTAAAATTAATCCAAATGATAGTAATAATTTTGGCAGAGAAGATTTAAAAGGTGCAATAAGCATGGGGCTTATTCATAATGTTGTAGATAATGAAAAACATAGAATGTTAGATAGTATTTTAGATATTGCCCATTTAAGTGTTGAAGATGTTATGATACACCGTAGCGCAATGGATAGTATTAATATTAATAGTAGTCATGAAGAAATTCTTAAATATATTTCAAAATCACCTCATTCTAGGTTGCCTGTATGGCAAGATAACTCTGATAATATTATTGGTGTATTACATGTTAAAGATTATTATCGTAAATACTACCAGAGTCTAACTAATAAAAAATCTAATTTTTCAATAAAAGAAATATTAAATAAAGCTTACTTTATACCTGAAAGTGTTAAAATTTATGATCAACTAACTGAATTCAAAGAGAACAGATGTCATATGGCATTAGTTGTAGATGAATATGGTGATTTACAAGGAATTGTAACACTAGAAGACTTACTAGAAGAAATTGTTGGTGAAATTGAAGATGAACATGATAAAGGTAAAAAAGAATTTAGTGAACACTCAGATGGGGCTATTATTATTTCTGGTAGGTTTCCTGTCCATCAGGCAAATAGAGAATTTGATTGGAAGTTACCAGATAGTGAAGAATCTGTAACAATTGGTGGGTTAATAATAGAGCATCTTCAAAGGATACCATTAATTGGTGAAAAAATAGTTATTAATAATTTAGAATTTAAAATTATGGCAAAAAAACGCCAATCTATTGTTAAGGTTAAAGTTACTAAAATTGCTACAGAAGAAGAGCAGGATTAATTCAACCTTTAAAAGGAACGTCTAAGAAGTCACAAACTTGTTTTAGGGCATTACGTTCCACCTGACGAACTCTTTCAACACTAACTTTGTAATGAGTAGCTAGATCTTTTAGAGTTGTTTTCATACCTTCTTCGGCTAATTTATGACGAGTTATTATATCTCTTGCTCTTGGATTTAGCTCTTCTAGTGCTAGAGCTAATTTTTCTAGTAGAGGATCTGGTTCATTTTTTATTAAAACTTCTTCTGCATTTAAATCATCATTAGTAAGTGAATCAATATGTTCCGATGAATTTCCATCATCTTCTGCAAGTGGTGTGTTTAATGAAAAGTCTCTATTTTTTAATTGTTCAAAAAATAGTAAATCTTCACCAGACATAGTAACAGCTTTTTTAAATCTCTTGCGTAATAATTCTGCTGCTTGTTCTGCTGTTTTTTCTGTGAATTTTTCTGTTATGTTAAGCTCTTGCTTTAATTTTGATATATTAAAAAATGCTACTCGTTGTTTGTCTCCTCCCCAAACTTTTACAACAGACCAATTCTGCATAACATATTCTTGAATTGCTGCACGTATTTTTAAGTTTGCATATGGTGCAAATCTACCACGTTCTGGGTTAAATTTATTTATAGCATCCATTAATGCAACATACCCTTCTGCAACTAAATCTTCCTGTGCAAAGCCTGTATAACCGCGGTATATATAAGACATTCTTTTGGCAAGATAACCAAAAATATCAATTAAAGCATCTCTAGCTTCAGTATTTTTGTGTTTTTGCCAATGGTATACCATGCGTGCCTCACGGACAGCATCTAGTTGGTCTAAAGTTTTAACTTTATCCCTTTTATGCCAAGGTTTTTGTAGTGTTTTTATATTCATGTGATGATTATACCTTAATATTATTTCATACCAACCATTAACATTTTATTAGGCATATTTTGGTTTATATAAGATTGAATACCACCAGCAATTGCTTTACTCATTTTTAGTTGTCCTTTTCTGCTGGTTAGCATTTGTCTATCTTTTTTGTTTGAAATATAACTTAATTCGATTAAAACAGATGGAATATCTGGTGCTTTTAGTACTTTAAAACCTGCAAACATTATTTTTTTCTTACGTAATCTTGCTACTCTGCTAAATCTACTTAGTATTTCATTTGCTAAAAGTGCTGATTTGTTTAAAGTTTCCCTTTGTGCTAGCTCAATTAAAATATTCTGCACGTCGGAAGTTTCATGAGTAATATTTATTCCACCTAATGCATCACTTTCGTTTGCATGTCTGGCTAGGCGCTGTGCTTCTTTATCTGATGATTTTTCAGATAGAACATATATAGATGCTCCTTTTGCTCTTGTACTTTTGTGGGCATCTGCATGTAGGCTAATAAATAAATCTGCTCCTTTTGCTTGGGCTTTTTTTACACGGTTAGCAAGCTTTACAAAAATATCTCTGTCACGTGTCATATAGGCTTTTATTCCGGGGATTTTGTTTAATTCATCACGAAGCTTTTTACCTGTTTGCAATACAATATTTTTTTCGTATATACGATTTTTCATTGCGCCTGGGTCTACTCCACCATGTCCAGGGTCTATCATAATTATTACTGGGCCTTTAGGCTTTACTTTTACAGGGCTATAAATTGGTGTATTTTTAGCTTTAGATATATTTTTTATTATTGGAGTTTTTTTATGTGGAGTGGCTATTTCATTAGATTTCTTTATATCTATAACAACTCTAAAATTATTTTTCTTATTTTTATTAATGGTAAACATTTTAGCTGATACATTAGTTTTTGCATCTAAAACCATTCTTGTAATTTTAGGGGTGAACAATCCTTGGCGCATATTATGTATAAGGCTACCAACTGGCATTTTTACGTCTGATAAATCAACTTTAAAATTAGTAACTGGTAAATCAATAACTACACGGTTTGGGTTTTGTAAGGTGAAAACCCGTGGCTTAGCTTTTTTGTTTAATTCCAGTACAACTCTGGTTGATCCATTTAGTTGTTGACCTAAACGTACTTTTTCCACATCTAAGGCGTAAGCGTTAGATATTATAAAAAATGATAATATTATAAAAAGTATGCGCATATATTTTGTGTTTGTAGCTCTTTATTGGTTTTTATGTTCTGCGGACATCTAGTTTATCTCTTAGTATATCACCTACTAAGCTTAGCATGAGTATAAGCAACATTAAAGTTATCCCAGGGACAAAAACTAGGTGAGGGGCAACTAACATATATCTTGTTCCTTCACGTAACATAGAACCAAGGCTAGGATCTGGTGCCTGAATACCTATACCCAGAAAGGATAATCCAGCTTCTGCTATTATACTTCCAGCAACTACAAAAACAGCCTCTACTATTAATGGAGCTGTAATATTGGGGAAAACATATTTTATCCATATTTGTGATTTTTTTACCCCAGATAAAATTGCAGCCTGAATAAATTCTTCTTTTTTTATGGCTAAAACTTGTATTCTTGTAAGCCTTGCAAAGCTAACCCAGCCCATTAATCCTAGAGCTAAAATAACATTATTTACGCTAGGACCAGCAAGAGCGGCAAAACAAATAGCAATTAATATACCAGGGAAGGATAAGAAAATATCAGTTATGCGCATTAAAATAGTATCTATAATTCCTCCGTACCAGCCACTAATCATGCCAACAGTTATACCAATTATGCTAGATAAAACAAGTACGCTAATTCCAACATAAACAGAAACAAGTATGCCTTTTGCTAAGCGGGGCAAAATATCTCTGCCAAGTTCATCTGTGCCTAAAATATAGTTAAATGTTGGCGAGGATAAAATATTTTCTATTTGAATAAAATTAGCATTTTTAAATAAACCAATAATAATTATTAAGCTTAATAGTATTAATATAAATAATGGAGATTTTTTTATCATTTAGTTTCCCCGTATCTAATTCGTGGGTCTAAAATAGCATAGGTTATATCACTTAATAGAGTCATCAACATATATACAAATGCAATAAATAATACTGTTCCTTGAATTACAGGGTAATCTCTACGTGAAAGAGAATCTACAATTAAGCTACCAACTCCAGGCCATGAAAAAACTGCCTCTGTTATAATTGCGCCAGTTAATAATGCACCAATTTGTAAAAATATAACTGTAACAATTGGTAGCATCGCATTAGGTAAAGCATGCAAAAATAGTACCCGTGTTTGGGAACATCCTTTTGCTTTGGCTGTTCTTATATAATCTTGGTTTAGGGTTTCAAGTAGAGTGTTTCTGGTTAATCTTCCAGTAAAAGATGCCATACCTAAACCTAATGTTATAGCAGGCAAAACCATACTGCTAATACCATTATTACCAGAAATAGGAAACCAGCCAAGCCATAATGAAAATATTATTATTAATAATGGCCCCAGCCAAAATGATGGCATAGAAAAACCTATCATAGAAAAAAACAAAGTAAATTTATCGGCAAGTTTATCTTTGTTAGCAGCGGCAATTATGCCTAATGAAATACCAAGAGTAATCGCAAAAATCATTGCACTTATAGCCAATTTTATTGTGGCGGGTAATCTGCTGGTAATCATATCTGTAACTTGCTTACCTGTGTACATAGATGTACCTAAATCACCATTAAATAAATTAACTATAAATATTTTATACTGTTGCCATATTGGTAAATGTAGACCTAATGCTTCTTTTAATGTTTGTCTATCTATTGCTAATGCGTGTTCACCTAATAATACTTCTATTGGGTCTCCGGGGGTAAGGTGAATAAGAAAAAACGTTAAAGTAACCACACCAAGTGCAGTTATTAAAATTTGACTTAGCCTGTTTATAAGAAATTTAATCATATTTATTTATACTATATTTTTTTAGTTAACTAAATTGTTAATTATTAAATTGCAATTTTAATTAAGTGATATTATATTATTTACATTCTTTACTTAAATTTAAGCAAAGAAGGTAGAAAAGTTACAAATAAATAGTCGGCAGGAAATAAGCCCACTATTAATAAGAAGTTAGCAGTGATACAAAACTTCTAAATATTAAAGAATTTAAGATAAACCTGCTGATTGCAGATGATTATTAAAACAGAGATTAAAAATCTATTTGAATTTTATTAGTAAAATTAAAGAAAGTGAAAAAAGCTTTCTAAAATAGAAATACATAAAACAGTAAAAATAAATAATATTTAAATAAATACATACCTAAAATCAGGTAGAATATTTAGAATATATTTAACTGTATTGAACATTTTCTTGTATTGAATAATCTTACTAAATCAGCCCCACAGAAAGATAATATCTAATGACTAAACGTATGTTAGTAGATGCAACCAACCAAGAAGAAATGAGAGTTGTTGTTGTAGATGATCAACGAGTTCGTGAATTTGAAGTAGAAACAGTAGGTAAAGAACAACTTAAAGGTAATATTTATGTTGCTGAAGTTGTAAGAGTTGAACCATCATTACAAGCTGCATTTGTTAATTACGGCGGTAACAGAAATGGATTTTTAGCATTTAGTGAAATTCACCCACAATGGTTTGATTTACCAAAAAATGAAAAAGAAACTTTATTAAAAGAGCTTGAAGATTTAGCTTCTCAGCAAAAAACTCCTACTGTTAGTGCTAAAAAGGAAGAAGATAAAAAAGAAGAAAAACCTTCTGAAAATTCTGACAAAGAAACCAAACAAGCAAAAAGCACTGATAAAGTTGAAGAAAAAGAAGAAAAACCTAAAAAGCGTGGCCGTCGTCCTAAAAAAATAGTAGAAGATGAAACTACTAAGCAAGAAGTATCTGCAAAACAAGAAGAAACAACTGAAGAAAAACCTAAAAAGCGAGGTCGTCCACGTAAAAAGGTGGAAGAAAAAGAAAATACAAAAGAAGAATTAACAAAAGCAGAAATGGCTGAAGATGCTAAAGCTTTAGCAATTGCTAACTCTATTGTTTTTGATAATGAATCAGCTTCCGATGTTGTGAAAGATAAAAAAGATAAAAAAGCAAAAACAGGTGTACGCAGATTACGTCGTGCTAGTAGTGTAAATAAAGTTAGTGAAGAACAACTTGAAAATGAAGAAGTTCAAGAAAAATCAGATAAACCAAAAGAAAGGTTTATCCCAGTTCATCGTAGGTACAACATTGGTGATGTACTAAAAGAAAAACAAAAAATAATTATCCAAGTAACAAAGGAAGAGCGCGGTACAAAAGGTGCTGCCTTAACAAGTTATATTTCTATGCCTGGTCGGTTTACAGTTCTTATGCCTAATACTGCGCATGCTGGTGGTATCTCTCGTAAAATAAATGATAACGAAGATCGCAAAGAAATGCGCCAAATTTATAATGATATTACAGTGCCAGATTCAATGGGCTGGATTATCCGTACTGCTGGAGTAGGGCAAGATAAAAAAGCAATTGAAACTGATGTTAACAACATGATTAAACAGTGGAAAAAAATTGCAAAAGATGCCAAAGATAACGACATAAGAACACCAAAACTTGTACATGAAGATGGTAGTTTAATAATTCGTGCAATGCGTGATATGTTTACCGAAGATGTAGAAGAAGTTGTAATTGCTAATAGCCGAGTTTATCGTTTAGCAAAAGATTACATTAAAGGTTTAATCCCAGAAAGAGCAAAAGATGTAAAAGAATATAAGGGTAGGATACCAATTTTTTCTGATTACGGAGTAGAGGCTTCACTTAATTATTTACATTCAACTCGTGTGGAACTTGAATCTGGTGGGTATTTAATTATTAACCCAACGGAAGCTTTGGTTTCTATTGATGTTAACTCTGGTAGAGCAACCCAAGAAAAAAGCATTGAAGATACAGCTTATAAAACTAACCTAGAAGCAGCTGATGAAGTTGCACGTCAATTGCGCCTGCGTGATTTAGCTGGTTTAGTTGTTATTGATTTTATTGATATGGAAGATAGACGCAATGAGCGCTCAATTGAAAGAGTAATGCGCAAGGCTGTTCATAAAGATAGAGCAAGAATTCAAATTGGTAGTATTTCTGAATTTGGCCTGTTAGAAATGTCTCGCCAACGTTTGCGCCCTTCTTTTAATGAATCTACTACTATTCGTTGTGAACATTGTTATGGATCAGGAACTATGCCTTCTGTGCAAACAGCAGCATTAATGGTTCTGCGTAACCTAGAACAGGAAAACACCACAGCAAAAGCAGATAGAGTTATTATTACAGTAGGTACTGATCTTGCAATTTATATACTTAATCATAAAAAAGAATATTTACGTGATTTGGAATCTTACTATAAATTTAAAATTATAATAGCTGCAGATCCTCAATATATAGGTCCAGATCATCATCTAGAAATGATTACTGTTCAAGCAAATGGATCAGAACGTTCTCAATCTAAATTGGTTCCAATGCGTGAAAAACCTGAAACTATGGATAATCGTTCTCGTCGTAAAAAACGTAAAACAAATCATGTGGATAAAAGTAAAAACAAACCACAAAGCAAAAAACAATCAGATAAAAAACCTGATGATAATGAAGTTGCTGCTCAAACTTCTAATAACAAAAGAAAAGGGCGTAAACGATACACCAAGGAAGAAAGAGCAGAACATAAAGCTAAGCTTGCAGCAGCAAGAGCAGAAAGAGAAGCAGCAAGAGAAAATACAACTTCTGATACCAACGAGGTTAAAGAAACTGTAGAAAAATCTACTAAGCCTAAAAGAGGCAGAAAAAAAGAAAAAACTATAGAAAAAAAAGATAATACCAAAAAAGAAAAATCAGTAAAAACTGCATTAACAGTACAAACAGTTAGTGGTGATGGCAATAGTGCTGTTAAAGAAATTTCTAAGAATTCAGGAGATAAAAAGAAAAGTTGGTGGAATAGAACTTTCTCATAAGTGCTTTTTAAGCATCATATACTTTCTTAATTATAGCTCTGTTATTTAATACTATTAGATTGGTTAGAAAAATAGAGCTATAATGATTTAATTAATGAATATATAAATTTAATGCAGGAATAGCATGAAAATACAGTTTAATATAAAGCTTAATAGCATAAATCACATTGGTGGTTTTGTTTTGCTTGTTGCTTTGTTTTTCCTTACTTTTAGTTGTTTTTCTTTTGCAAATGCTCCTGCTATAAAGCCTGTTAGTAATAGCGTTAGCGGTAGTTTAATTCCTGTATCTTTGCGCTGGAGTGAAAAAAATAACTCAATTTTTAAACCAACTAATTTTGTTATTACAGGTGCTACTTTATTGCCTTATTCTCGTTTAAATCCCTTGTATTCTAATCTTAAAAATGCTCCGTTTAAAATAAGAGATATTTTAGGAGTTATGCGTCAAATTGCCAGATTATACAGACAAGAAAATTTTTATGGTGTTGAAGTTTCTTTGGATTTAGAAAATTTAGAAAATAATATTGTTGCTATTCATATTATTGAGCCAGAAGATTTAAAAAATGATATTTTAGCTAAGGCTAAGGGTAGGGAGTTAAAAACACCTAAAATATTACCAGTAAAAATTACTCCTAAGCCGGCTGTAGTTAAAGTTGAAAAGAAAAAAACTATCCCAAAAGCAAGAGAGAAAATAGTAAAAAAAGCAATAAAACAACTAAAAAAACCAGTTAAAACTAATATTGAAAAAAGAATTAAGCCAGATAATAAAAACGCCAAACAAGTAAAA
>JALTLI010000059.1 GCA_027005635.1 Alphaproteobacteria bacterium | reverse complement strand
GTGTAATGACAGCTAAAAAAGCTCAAAAAATTGATGATAATACATACACCATGGATAACATTGCTTATACATCTTGTAAGCTTTGTTCCGATGATGATAAATCTGCCCCATGGAAAATTAGAGCCAAAAAAATAACCTACAACAAACAAAAAGAATTCATAGAATACCAAAAAGCAGTTATAGATATTTATGGTAAACCCGTTATTTACTTGCCATATTTTCGTCATCCTGTTGGTAAGCAAACCCGTCAAAGCGGTTTTTTGATGCCTAGTTTTGGTAGATCTTCTAGTAAAGGTCAGGAAGTAACTTTAGCATATTATAAAACAATTTCACCTAGCAAAGATTACACTATTCGTACCAGATTTATGAGCAGTAGAGGCGCACAATTAGGTGTTGAACACCGCGCAATTACCAAAAATAGTGAGCTAGAACTCCGTGGAAGTATAATTAAAGATAGCAAAACTTCTACAACTCGTTCTCATTTTGAAGGTAACGGAGAGTACACTATTAAAAAGGGTACAAGAATTGGCTTTAATTCAATAGTAGCATCTGATGATACTTACTTAGATGACTTTTTTGCTAAAAACTACTCATTTCTTTCATCTTCTGCCTATATGGAAAAGGCTAGCTTAAATAGTTACTTAGCATTTTCTTCTACTTGGTACCAAGATATCCGCGCGGGTAAAGACCCTGGCAAAACTCTCCATGTTTTACCACATATTCAGGCTGAAAGAGTTTTCAAAATTGGTGGTATTGGTAGTAATTTAACTGTATCTGCTGATGTTTTAAGTTTTCAACGAAGTGTTGGAATTCAATCTCGTAGAATGATAACTAAAGCAGATTTAAATAAATCTATCCTTACAGATGATGGCAGTAAACTTACTTTTTCTGCTAAACTTCGCGGAGATATTTACCATGTTGATGGCAATACTAATGGCAAAAATGGATTTTCTTCACGCTTACTTCCAGAAACATCTGTAACATGGGAAAAACCATATTCTTCACCAGGTGGTAGCCATACTTTTACTCCTAAGCTGATGCTTGTTGCTGCTCCTCGTGGGGGTAATCCAAGTGATATTCCTAATGAAGATTCTGTTGCTTATGAACTTGATAACACTAACTTATTTGATACAAATCGCTTTGCAGGACAAGATAGAGTTGAAACTGGTTCTCGGGCAATTTATGGAATTGATAACCATTGGGGAACTGCGGGTAACACAAAATGGCGTTTTTTCTTTGGACAAAGCTACAGGTTTTTTGATGATAACACTCTTCCAACATTAGGTGGAACTGGAACTAAAGGCTCAGATTTTGTTGGTTGGTTGCAAGCTAATCCTGCTCCTTGGCTTAGTATGTATAACCGTTTTCGTTTAGATAATTCTGATTTAACTGCAAAAAGGCTGGATAGCGAAATTCGTTTAGGTAACGCAAATGAAAGTAACATATCTTTAAGTCATACATTTTTAGATGGCGGTCCGGAAGAAGTTTCATTCAAAGCTAGATACAACATTAATGATAATTTATCATTCCTTGCTAAAACCAGACAAGATTTAACTGATAATGGTAAACAATTATTAAGTGAAGGTAGTTTTATTTACACCCAAGATTGTTACAGGGTATCATTTTCTGCTAAAAGACGTGGTTTGAGAAACCGTAACGTTCCACCTTCTACTAGTTTTTTACTTAACTTAGAACTTTTATTTAATTCTCCTGAAAAATAAAAAATATCTATAAAAGCTTGAACTAATAACATAAATAAGGCAAAATCAGCTTTATGAAAATTTTACATATAATCTTATTGTTTAGCTTGGCTTTTATGCCAGTTAAGCTAGCTGTTGCAAAAAATACAAATAGTATTGTTGCCGTTGTAAATAATAAAGTAATAACGGAGGAGGATTTAAACGAGCGCTTTAAATTTATCCGCAAACAAATTCGTATGGATTTAACCGACCAGCAAATTATGGAACTTCATTCCCGTACTTTAGGTGATTTAATTGATGAAGAACTATACAGACAATACGCACAGGAAAATAATATTTCAGTTATGGCGCCAGAAATTAACATGGCAATTGCTAATATTGAAAGAACTAATAAAGTGGAAGCTGGATCTTTTGCTAAAATGGCTGGTGATTTAATAAAAACAGCAAGAGAACAAGTTGCTGGTAATATTTTATGGCAAAAAATAGTTGAAAAAGCCATAAGTAAAAAAGTATCTATTCCTAATGATGAAATTGATTTATTAATTGAAAACTTACTTGCTAAATCTCAAACTACAGAACGGGAAATTTCTCATATATTAATTACTCCTAAAACGCAAGCTGATGAAGAAAAGGCTAAACAAAAAATTTATGATATTTATAAGCGCTTGCAAAATGGTGAAAGTTTTACCGATTTGGCTCAAACTTTTTCAACAGATAGTAACAGCGCACGAAATAAAGGTTACTTAGGTTGGTTTTCTACTGGTGAAATGTCTCCAGTTTTAGAAGGTGCATTGGAAAACTTAAATGTTGATGAATATTCAAAACCTGTACATAGTTCAGCTGGTTGGCATATTTTAAAGCTAGATAGTATCCGTAAAACACAAAAAGTATCAGCAGATTTAATTGAAGAAATTAATGTTTGGAAAATTAATGCAAATATTTCTAACTCTGATAAAGAAACTATTCGCTTACTAAAAAAAGCTATGAAAAAAGTTAAGCAAAGTGAAGATATAACCAAAATTATTAAAGAATTTGGTGATAAAGTTAATTTAACAGGTAGCGGATCTATCGGCTGGTTAAAAACAGATAATCTAGATTTAAAAATTGCCAGTGCTTTAAAAAATACTAAACCAAGAACAGTTAGTAAAATCATTGAAAATGATAATAAGCTTGAACTTTACCTTATTAAATCCAAACGTGAACGTAAAAGTGAACAATTTGTTAAATACCGTGAAAGAGTTCGTAGTCGTTTAACAAATAATCGTATTGAATTGCTTGCCCGTAAATTTTTACGTAATTTGCGCCGTAAAGCATATATTGATATTCGTTTGTAAATGAATTTACCTGCTAATAAATCTTTAGGTCAGAATTTTTTAACTGATAAAAATATTATTGGCAGAATTATATCGGCAATTAATCCACAAGAAAATGAAACAATTATTGAAATTGGTCCAGGGCAGGGGGCATTAACTGAGGGCTTACTTAAAGCTGGGGCAAATGTTATTGCCATAGAAAAAGATGAAAGAATGCCAGAAGTTTTAACAAAAATGGCGGAAAAGTACACAGGAACTTTAACCGTTAATTTAGCAGATGCCTTAAAAATAAATTTAGCTACTTTGCATAACGGCCCAGTAAAAATAGTTGGTAATTTACCATATAATGTAGGCACACAAATTTTATTTAATGCTTTAAAAAATCCACAATCTTTTAGTAAAATGGTGTTTATGTTACAAAAAGAAGTTGTAGAAAGAATAACTGCAACTCATGAAAGTAAAAACTGGGGGCGTTTAGGGGTTAAGTGTAATTTACTAAGTAATACTCAAAAATTATTTGATGTTCCACCTAGTGCATTTTATCCAAAACCAAAAATAACATCTAGTATTGTGGAGCTTGTTCCCTTAAAAAGGCCACGCTATGAAATGGAAGAAAAAAAGCTAGATCACTTACTACGCAAAGCTTTCGGACAAAAACGCAAAATGCTAAGAGCAAGCCTAAAAGGTGTATTAACCGAACAGCAAATTAGTGATATTGGGGTTTCTCCACAGGCGCGCCCTGAAACTGTATCATTAGAAAATTTATGTAAATTGAGTAATTTAATATAAAAAATACTCAACCATTTGGTTGAGTATTTTTTATGTAACGTTTTTCAGTTTTTATAGTAATCTTCTGACATTATAACTTTAATACCAATCACAAGATAGCTAAAAAAAGCACCAATAACTGCTGCATAAAATGCAAATATTGTTAATACATCATACAGCATATACCAAGCTATAATACCAGCAACAATAGATGTTAAAAACATATTTATAGTGTATAAAAGTGGTACTTTCTTATTATCATCATATTTTGGTAATAATAAAATTATAGTCATTATAAATAACAACATGCCAAATGATATTAAAATAGTATCAACACCATTTGCATCATAACCATTTAAGGCAATATAAAGCAGTGCAAAGCCTGCTAGCGATAAAGCAATAAAAATTTGCCCTATAAAAATAGCATGTCTTTGTGCAACATGCATAACAAGCCACTCGCCGTACATATCTAATTTTTTCATAATAAATTACTCCAAAGGAAGTGAAAATAAGGTTAAAAGGAATTGTTAGAAAAATCTAAAAGTTAATAATGAGTTATAGAGTACAATAAGTGTATACAAACAGTCAAGGGTTAATAATTATAATAATCTTGTTCACCATAAGGGAACTGCTTAACTTCTTCTTCCTGCATTTGTTGTTGTAATTTCCAACTTGCAGAATTTTGAGTAATTGCAGGACGTATCATATTATCGTAATAATCATTGCCGTAGCCTATAAGTTTATCGTTGGCAAAAATCATTGGTAGAAACTCTCCCCATGCACTTTGAGTTAAATCACAATTACGGTAATTTGTACGATAAAACATAACCTGAACTTCGCGTCCATCAGTTAAAACAAAGGATTCCCATTTAGCTGGTATACCTAAATGAGCCTGAACCCTAACTGTATCCATACCCAGTTTAATATATTTTAAATTCCATGCTACATTGTTAAATTGTTCAACTTTTTTGCTATCACAAACTGGTTTTTCTGCTGTTTTAAAGGTGCGCTGAACTTGCTGAACCATTTGACAAGCAGCAAGAGAAACTGCAATTACACATATAAAAATTAATTGAGTAATATTTTTTTTCATGAATTTCTAGCCTCTTTTTGCTCGTTCTTTTTTTATAATATCATGAACTTGCTTAACTGTATCATTTAAATGTTCATTTATTATAATATAATCATAATCTTTAGGGTGAGAACCTGCTAAATCTGGTGAAGTAAAACTATAGCCCTTATTTTGCCAGTTATGAGCATCTTCCACGCCATTATCCACCCTATTTTGCATAGAAATAGAGCATTCATTACTTTGTTGTTGACGATTATTTAAGCGTCTTTCAAGTTCCTGTGCTGATGGTGGCATAAATAAAAATTTTATTGTATTTTGTGGCCATTCTTTTTTCATTGTGGCAACACCATGCCATGTTAAATCGGTTATTACATCAAAACCAGTGGTTAATTTTTCTTCAATAACATTGCGTAATGTTCCGTAATAATTACCATGATATTCCACCCACTCAACAAATTTTCCAGCTTTTTTATATTCTTCAAAAGTTTGTTTAGTTAAAAAGTGATAATCAATACCATCTTTTTCACCATCTCTGGGTTTTCTGGTAGTTGCTGTAGCAAAAAAAGAAATTTGTTTATCTGCCTGAATTAATTTTGCACAAATAGAATCTTTCCCTGTTCCACTTGGGGCTGAAATTGTTAAAATTAATCCTTTTTGTATCATTTAGCTAGCTTATATCATTTATGCTTAGCACGATATATTTTTAAATAATTTTTAACATTTTTCTCATGCTGTTGTAGCGTTTTTGCAAAAACATGCTTACCTTTGCCATCTGCGACAAAGTATAAATCATTAGTTATATCAGGTATAGCAACAGCTTTTATGGCTTCAACACTTGGGTTTGCAATGGCACCAATTGGTAGACCATGGCGGGTATAAGTATTATACGGATGATCTTCCTTTAAATTTGCCTTAGTAATATTGCCATCAAAACTTTTTATACCGTAAATAACTGTAGGATCTGCCTGTAAGCGCATTTTTTTATTTAAACGATTTAAATAAACGCTAGCAATATGAGGCATTTCTTCAACTGATGAAGTTTCCTTTTCTACAATTGATGCCAATGTTATTAAATCTTTTTTAGTTTTAATCCAATCATTTTTAACCCGTGAAGCCCAAGCTTCATCAATAACTTTTTGCATATCTTTTTGCATAGAGTGGATAATATCCATACGTTTAGAACCCTTAGTATAAGCATAAGTTTGTGGTAATAAAGTACCTTCTTCTATATAAGTTATTGAGCCAGATAAATCTGATTGTTGTTCAAGTTTTTTAGTTATTTCTGCAACTGTCCAACCTTCAGGGAATGTTATAAAATGCTGAGTAATAGCTCCATTAGCAATTTTATCAATTATATTTTTTAATGAAGATTGTGGGCTAAAAGTATATTCACCAGCCTTTAAGTTGTTTTCCATAAATGTTAATTTTGTGACAATTTTAAATAAAATTGGGCTAGCGATAATATTTTCTTTAGCTAGTATTTCTCCAATTTTATGGCTAGATGAGCCTTTAGGTATTTCAATAATAATTTCATTTTGCAGATTATTGAGTTTATTTAAAATAATACTCCATGTAACAGCGCTAATTATAGCAATTAAAGAAACTATTATAGCTGAAATTATTATTTTTTTGTGCATTATATTTTTTTCAAAATTATGGCAGCGTTTGTTCCACCAAAACCAAATGAATTATTTAGAACTGTATTAAGTTTCATATCTCTAGCAGTATTTGCAACATAATCTAGGTTGCACCCTTCGCTTGGTTTTACTAAATTAATTGTTGGTGCAACTACTTGATGTTTAAGTGATAATGCGCAAATAATTGCTTCAATTGCTCCTGCACCACCTAGCATATGACCAATCATAGATTTTGTAGAACTCATTATAATTTTATTGCCAAAAACACTTTCCATTGCCTGAGATTCAATAATGTCTCCAGCAGGTGTAGAAGTTGCATGAGCATTAACATAATCAACATCACTTGCATTTATACCTGCACCTTGCATTGCCATATTTACTGCTTTTATACAGCCTTCACCTGTTTCTTTGGGGGTTGTTATATGGTATGCATCACCAGATTGTCCAAAACCTGCAACTTCAGCAATTATTTCTGCACCACGTTTTTTAGCATGTTCGTAATCTTCTAGAACTAAAACTGCTGCTCCTTCACCCATTACAAAGCCATCTCTATTTTCATCAAATGGTCTGGAAGAACATTGAGGATTTTCATTGTAGCCAGTAGATAAAGTTTTAGCAGCTGCAAAACCTGCAACAGAAATTCCACAAATAGCGCTTTCTGCACCACCAGCAAGCATAATATCTGCTTCACCACGGTTTATAATATGCATGGCTTCACCAATTGCATGAGCACCAGTAGCGCAAGCAGTAGTTACAGAAATATTTGGCCCTTTAAAGCCATATTTAATAGAAACCTGCCCAGGTAATAAATTTATTAAAATTGAAGGAATAAAAAAAGGTGAAACCCTTCTAGGGCCACGAGTTTTTAAAACTTCACAAGTATTTTCAATTTCAGGAAAACCACCAATACCAGAGCCAATTAATACGCCAGTACGTTCCTTAAGTTCATCAGAAATGTTTGTTAAACCAGCCATATTTACAGCTTCATCAGAGGCGGCTATACCATATTGAATAAAACGTCCCATTTTTTTCTGTTCTTTTTTATCAATGAAATTATCTGGATTAAAACCGTGTTTTTCATCTGCATTTGGTACTTCTCCTGCAACTTTACAGGCATATTTTGATGTATCAAATTTTGTAATATTACGAATTGCAGATTTACCAGCTGTTAGCCCCTGCCACATAATATCTGCACCTACCCCAAAAGGGCTAACTACACCTATACCTGTAATAACAACACGTTTGCTCATATTTCTTCCTTAGTATTTTAAAACCCACCAAAGGCGGGTTTTATAATAACATAGTTTTAATATTATAGTGATTAATTAGCTAAATTTTGTTCAATATATGCAGTAGCTGCTTCTACATTATGAATTTTTTCTGCTGCTTCATCAGGGATTTCAATACCAAACTCTTCTTCTAAAGCCATAACAAGCTCTACAGTATCAAGTGAATCTGCGCCTAAATCATCTATAAAGTTTGCAGTTGTAGTAACTTTTTCTGCATCAACACCTAGGTTTTCTACAACAATTTCACTTACTTTAGATACAATTTCTTGTTTGTTCATAGTTTTTTTCTCCTATCAAAACCATTTAATTTTTACTAAATAGTTTGTTTTTATGAATTAGTAATTTCACTATACTTAATGGAAGTTAATAGCGCAATCAAGTTATTTCTTAAAATTAATACATTCCACCATTAATATGAATAGTTGTTCCTGTAATATAACCAGCTTCATTGGAAGCTAAAAATCTTACTAAATCTGCAACTTCTTGTGGCTCACCAAACCTTGCTAGGGCAATTTTTTGTTTGTAATTTTCTATTGTATCTTGTGGTAATTCTTCTGTCATTTTTGTGGCAATAAACCCAGGGGCAATAGCATTTACTGTAATATTTCTTCTACCAACTTCTTTGGCTAATGATTTTCCGAATGCTTCTAGCCCAGCTTTTGATGCTGCATAAGCTGTTTGCCCAGTATTACCAGTTGCAGCTATTACTGAGCTCATATTTATAATTCTACCCCAGCGATTTTTCATCATACCACGCATACATAATTGGCTTAAATCCATGGCAGCATTTAAATTTAATTCCATAACCATATCCCAGTGTTCACGCTTTTGCCGAGGAAATAAATTATCACCAGCAATGCCTGCATTGTTTACTAGAATATCTATTGTTCCAGCTTCAAGTATTAAAGTTTTACGTTCAGTTTCATCAAGTAAATTTACTGCAAAACCAATTGTATCATTAGCTAATTTTTTAACTAATTCATCAACTTTTTGTTGATTTGTTCCTGTTATAACAAGTTTTGCCCCTGCATTTATTAGGCCATCACATATTGCTTCACCAATACCGCCAGTTGCCCCTGTTATAAGTGCGGTTTTACCTGTTAAATCACAAAAATTCACTATATTAATTCCTCTAATAATTCATCTATTTGTTTTGGTGTGTTTAAGGCTTTGGCTTTTAATGATAAATCACATCTTTTTGCTAAACCAGTTAATACCTTGCCAGATCCAAGTTCATACAAATTCACACTACCATGTTTGGCAGAATTTTGCATGCTTTCACGCCATTTAACTTTACCACAAACTTGCTCTATTAAACCTTGCTTAATAAGTTTTTCATCATCAATTATTTCTGCTGTGGTATTTTGAATTAATGGAACTTGTGGCTTGTTAAAGGTTATTTTTTCAAATTCTTCAGCCATAACATCGCTAGCCATTTTCATTAATGGGCTATGAAAGGGTGCAGATACATCTAACATAACTACCCTTTTTGCTCCTGCATTTTTTATTTTTTCGCAGGCTAAATTAACTGCATCAACTTTGCCAGAAATAACTATTTGACCAATTGCGTTATCATTAGCAACCCAACATTCACCAATTAAATGTTTCTCTAATTCATCAATTGTTAAATTACTTATAATAGCAGCCATACTTCCAACACCAATTGGCACTGCTTTTTGCATGGCCTGCCCACGTTTTTGGACTAAGCGTAAAGCATCACTAAATGATAAAGTTTGATTAATAGCAAGAGCTGAGTACTCTCCTAATGAGTGACCTGCAACATATTTTGCTAAATCTTTAATTGTCTTACCAGTTTGTTTTTCTAAAAATTTAAACGCTACATAACTAGCAAGTAATAATGCTGGTTGAGTGTTTTCTGTTTTAGCAAGAACACTGGCATCACCATTACGCATTAAGCTTGTTAAGTGCATAGAAAGTGTATCGTCTGCTTCTGCAAAAAAATGCTTTGTTTCTGGTATATCCATAAATTCTTGTGCCATACCAACATGCTGTGATCCTTGTCCTGGGCACATAAATAAAGTTTTATTTTTATCAAACATATTTTTATTTCTTTAATTTTTAGTTTTTTATGATATACATATTTGGCTATAAATAAAACATTTTCTTTTTTAAACCCGTCAATTATAACGGAGAAATACCCATGAATAGTAATACAACTATAACTGCAAAAATTCACAGTATTACGGCTAAAGCGCTAAAAGTTGGTGAAGATGAAATATTATGTTATTCTCATTTTAACGATGATTTAGGTGCAGATGAAATTGGAATGACAGAAATATTTTTATCTTGTGAAGATGAATTTTTAATTGAATTTTCTGAAAAAGAAGAGAAAAATATTAAAACTGTTGAGAACCTTATTAAGGTAATAAAAGAAAAAACTTCAGAAACTGTTTAAACGTTACTAAATACAAAAAGCACCTTGGTTAACTAAGGTGCTTTTTGTATTCAATAAAATACTTGTCTTTTGTATAAAAATCAGTATAGTGCAAATAAACCTTGCTTATTACATAGGGTAATAGGCTTAAAAATTAAGGCAACAAAGCTTTAATTATAACCATAAGGAGACATATAAAATATGCCTAAATACGAACTAGTATTTATTGTTCGCCCAGATGTGGCAAGCAATCATGCAGAGCAACTAGCTGAAAAATTCACTGCTGTTGCCAAAGAGAAAAAAGCAAAAATTATTAAAGTAGAGCAATGGGGTTTACGTACTCTTGCTTACCGTATCAATAAGCACCGTAAAGGTTATTATGTAATGCTTGGTCTTGAAACAGACGGTAGCGTTATTGCTGAACTTGAACGTCAAATGCGTATATCAGATGATGTTATTCGTTTTCTTACAATCCGTGATGATGAACTTACAGATGAGCCTTCTATTATTATGGCACCTAAAAAAACTCGTCGTCCTTCACCAGAAAAAACAGCCTAATTAAAGGAGATAAATAATATGACTGATAAAACAATTACAGAAACTACTTCAACTGCACCAGCAGTAAAGGTAGAAGTTAAAGTTTCTCCGAGACTACTTGGAAAACCTTATTTTCAACGTAAAAAGAGCTGTCCATTTACTGGTCCTCGTGCACCTAAAATTGATTATAAAGATGCTCGTAATTTAGCAAGATTTGTATCTGATTTTGGTAAAATTTTACCTTGTCACATTACAGGTGTTAGCCATCAAAAACAACGTGTACTTGCTAATGCTATTAAACGTGCTCGTCATTTAGCGCTTTTACCGTACTCTGATAGATAAAATTTATAAGGAATTTAAAAAATGAAAATTATTCTACTTGAAACAATCGCAGGGCTTGGAAAAGCTGGTGATGAAGTTATAGTAAAGCCAGGTTACGCGCGTAACTTTTTACTACCACAAAAAAAGGCATTAGCTGCTACTAAGGAAAACCAAGCAATTTATGAAGCTCAGAAAGCTGAAATTGCTAAGGCGTCAAAAGAAGCTAAGAAAGTTGCAGAAGTAGTTGCAACTTCTATTGAAAAAATTCAAGCTGTATTGGTTGAACGTCAAGCTTCGGAAGTTGGTCATCTTTACGGTTCTGTTAAAGCACGTGATATTCAACAAGCATTAAAATCTAATGGTGTTGAAATTGAACGTAACCAAGTTCAAATTAGTGAACCTATCAAAGAACTTGGCGAATTTAATGTTAAAATCGCTTTACATGCTGAAGTTGTTTCTAGCCTACAAGTACAAGTAAACCGCTTGTCTGCGTAGTTTGCAAAAAATATAATTATACTGTTTGCTATTAATTAAATTTTAGCAAACAGTATAATTTAATAGTTATTTATAATGTATATTAACTGAGGGAAAATAAATGTCTGTGACACAGCTTCAAAATAATCCTACAGATAGTTCTGCATCTATCCCTCATTCTCTTGAAGCAGAACAAGCCTTACTTGGCGCGCTTATTTTTAATAATAGATTATTTGAAGAAATTGAAGGAACCTTAAAAAGCCTTCATTTTTATGTTCCATTCCATCATGCAGTTTTTGAAACTATTGAAACCTTAATTACCAAAGGCTGGGAAGCTTCACCGATTACTATCCGTGAAACTATGAAAGAAAAAAGCCAGTTTGGTAACCAAGAAGATTTAATGGAAAACCTAAGCGCTATGCTAGAAAGTGGTGGTAATACAACCAACATTAAAGCGCTAAGAGAAATTATTTTGCAAACATATTTACAGCGTCAGCTTATGGAAATTGGCTCTGATTTAAATAATGAGGCACAAACAAAAGATAATATAAAAGATACTCAAGAATTAATTAATAAAATTGAAGCAGATTTATTTACTTTAAGTGAAAGCGGTGAAGGTAATATTAAGGGTATTCAAAACCTAAAGGCTCCACTACAAGTAGTAATCCAACAAGCAGAAGATGCCAAGAAAAATAGCAGTGAAGTTACTGGTGTTACTACAGGTTTTATTGATTTAGATAAACTTTTAGGTGGTTGGCATGATTCAGATTTAGTAATTTTAGCTGCTAGACCTGCCATGGGTAAAACATCATTTGCCTTAAATATTGCAGAAATTGCAGCACGTAAATCTATGAACGGTGATAGACTTGGTCGTCCTGTTGGTTTTTTCTCTCTAGAAATGTCTTCTGATCAATTAGCAGGGCGTATTCTTTCTAGTGCAACTGGTATTACTTCTACTGCATTGCAACGTGGAGATATCAAAGATGCAGATTTTGATAGAATGGTTGCCCAAGCAAATGCCTTAAATGAAATGCCAATTTACATAGATGATACTGCTGGGTTACATATTAATATGTTGCGTTCTAGGGCACGTAAAATGGTTCGTCAGCACAATGTTGGTTTAATTATTGTGGATTATCTGCAACTTTTACGTGGTAATGGTAATGGTTTTAACAGGGTTCAGGAAATCACAGATATTTCTATGAGTTTAAAAGGAATTGCCAAAGAACTTAATATTCCTATTATTGCTCTTTCACAATTATCTCGTGCAGTTGAAAGCCGTGATAATAAACGTCCAATTTTATCAGATTTACGTGATTCAGGCTCTATTGAGCAAGATGCCGACCTTGTTATGTTTATTCACAGAGAAGAATACTTCCTAGAAAAACAAATTAGTGGCGATGAAACAGATGAAGCTTTTAATGAGCTAAGAGAAAAACTTGAACAAGTTAGAGGACAAGCAGAAATTATTGTAAGTAAAAACCGTAAAGGACCTACAAAAACAGTAATGCTTCAGTTCCATGGGCCAACTACAACTTTTCATAACCTAGATAAAACATACAGTGATGATGCAAATGGAGGGTTTTAAAACCAATGTCACAACTAAAATTTAGTTATAGCAACCAGCCAGATCATTACGGACAGGAAAATTTAAATATCGGTAAAGATATTAATAATTTCATGAAAAACTTACCCCCTGCATTTACTGCATGTAAAGGTAATGACCATTTTTTTTATATGGCGCAAAAAGTTGCTGATTGGCAAGGTTTTGATAATATTGTAGTTATTGGTATGGGTGGTTCTAGCTTGGGTGCTGAAACTTTGTGTCAATTAAACAAAGGCAAACCAAATACACCTAATATGTTCTTTGCAGATAATACTGATAGCGCCAGATATATTATACCAACTTTAAATCTTAAAGAAACAGCAGTTTTAGTTATAAGTAAATCTGGTGGAACTAGTGAAGTTATGCTTAATGCTAAAAAATTCATTCAAGCTTATGAGGCTGAAGGCTTAAATGTTGTTAATCATTTTACTGGTATTACAGAAGAAAATTCATCTGAACTATATGATTTATTCAAAAGTTTAAATATTCAAGTAATTCCTCACCACAAAGAAATTGGTGGTAGATATAGTATTTTTAGCATTGTTGGTTTATTACCTGCTGCTTTGGCTGGAATAAATATTCAAAAGTTATTAAATGGTGCAAATGCTTCACTCCAACAATTTTGTGAAAAACCTTTAACAAATAATGCTTATCATGGGGCTTTATTTACAGGATTAACTGATAAACCTAACCATGTTGTAATGTCTTATGGTACAGGATTAAAATATCTTTCACGCTGGAACGCACAAATTTGGGCAGAAAGTTTAGGTAAAGATGGTAAAGGTACAACGCCAATTCCATCACTAGGGGCAACCGATCAACATGCAACTTTACAGCTATACCTAGACGGTTCTGCAAATAATATTTTTACAATTATTGCCCCAGAATTAAACAGCCAAACAGAAGAAGATATGCAACTTTTAGCTGCCCAAGCAATGGGGACAGCAGATAGTTTAAAAGCTAAAGGTCATAATGTTCGCTTAATTACATTTGACACCTTAAACGAAGAAGTTATGGGTGAATTATTAATGCAATTTATGCTTGAAACAGTTATTACTAGTTTTATTTGGCAGGTTAATCCATTTAATCAACCTGCTGTTGAAGATAGTAAAATCCGTGCAAGAGCATACTTAGAACAATCTGAAAACTTAACAGGAATACAAGCTTTTGCCTGAAAGTTAAAAAAATTAATTAATAATTTTTTTAGGAAGAAACATGAAACAAATCCACCAGCTTAGTGATAATTTAGCTAACCGCATTGCTGCTGGTGAAGTTGTTGAACGCCCCGCATCTGTTGTAAAAGAGCTTGTTGAAAATGCTATTGATGCCGGAGCAACAAAAATAAATGTAAATATTGTTGGTGGTGGCTTAAAACATATTTGCGTACAAGATAACGGCCATGGAATTCCGCAACAACAAATCGCTTTAGCCCTTTCTAGGCATGCTACATCTAAAATTAAATGTGTGGAGGATTTATTTAATATTCATACCATGGGGTTTAGAGGCGAGGCATTGCCTTCTATTGCTTCTGTTTCAAGGTTTTCACTTTCTACCCATACTAAAAAAGAAGATAACGCTTGGCTTTTAAAAAGTGAAGGTGGTAAACATCAACCAATTATTCCAACTGCTTTAGCTCAGGGAACAAAAATTGAAGTTAATGATTTATTTTTTAATACTCCAGCACGCTTAAAATTTATGAAAACCAATAATACAGAAAATCAGCATATTAAAGATGTTGTTGTGCGCTTGGCTATTGCTCACCCTTATATTAGTTTTAGTTTACTAAATGAAGGTAAGGAAATAGTTCATTTTGGAACAGCGCAAGGTGAATTAATGGAAGATACTTTACCGCGTCTTGCTAGTTTCTTAGGTAGAGGATTTACTGAAAATGCCTTAATTATTGAAGGTAGTAATGAAAATATTCACCTTAAAGGTTTTGTTTCATTGCCTACTTACAATACAAAAACTGCGCGTCAACAGTATTTATATGTAAATAATCGTCCAGTCAAAGATAAACTTTTAATGGGTGCATTAAAAAGTGCTTACCATGATTTACTGGCAACTAATCGTCACCCAGTTGTTGTTTTATTTTTAAATATTAACCCCGCAGATGTTGATATTAACGTTCACCCAGCTAAAGCAGAAGTAAGATTTAAAAATGGTAGCCAAGTTTTTGCTTTAATTCGTTCATCAATCCGTAAAGGCTTGGAAGAAAGTAGCCAAGTTGTAAGCTCTACCACAGCAGATAAAGCTTTAAGTGGTTTTAAAACACCTGAATATGCACCAATTCAACAAACTAGTTTTATTGCTAATTCTTCTCAAACTATTGCCAGCCCTAGGCATTCACTAGATATTACTACTGCTGAAAGTATGCAAATGCAAGCTCCACCAAAAGCCAGAGCCTTTGATGAGCAAGTAGATAAATCTATTCAATATTTTGTTGCTAAAAAAATGGGTGCAGC
Source organism: Alphaproteobacteria bacterium (assembly GCA_027005635.1). Classification (GTDB taxonomy): domain Bacteria; phylum Pseudomonadota; class Alphaproteobacteria; order UBA2136; family JALTLI01; genus JALTLI01. Next base: position 7,131 of record JALTLI010000059.1, on the reverse strand, counting down.
AGTTGCTCAAATTCATGGTACTTATATTGTTTCTCAAACTGAAAATGGCATGATTGTAGTAGATCAACATGCCGCCCATGAACGTTTAGTTTATGAAAAATTTAAACAGCAAATTTTAAATAATAATGTAGAAAAACAAGCTTTATTAATTCCAGAAATAATTGAAATGCAACAATGTGATGTTGATAGATTAATAAAAAGAGCAGATGAACTAGCAAAATTTGGCTTAGATATAGAACAATTTGGTTTAACTGCTATTTCTGTACGAAGTACACCAGCAATACTTGGTGAAATAAATGCTAAACAATTAGTTTTGGATATAGTTGAAGACTTAAGAGATTTAAAAAAAGAAACAACTTTAAATTCAAAAATAGAAGAGTTCCTTTCCACTATGGCATGTCACGGAAGTATTCGGGCAAATCGCAAATTAAATTTAGATGATATGAATGCAATTTTACGTCAAATGGAGGAAACACCAAATTCGGCGCAATGCAACCACGGACGCCCAACCTATGTAGAATTACCAATTGCTGAAATTGAAAAATTGTTTGGTAGACGCTAGTTTTTGTTGGTTAAATTACTGTGCAAAAACTCATTAATCGCTTGTTTAATAGGTTGGTGATACTTGTTTAAAACTCTTACATTTAGGTTTTCATAAGTTAAATGAATAACATCATCTGGCACACTTGTTTGAAAAATAAACGGAGTATTTTTATATTTATTAAATGTATGGTTAGTTGTTATTTCTTCAAACAAACGCTTGCCTGTCCATTTGGGCATTAAATTATCAGATACAATAATATCTACTTTATTGTTACTATCTAATAAATATTCTCCTGCATCAAAACCATCTGTAAAAGCAATAATTTTACAATCTGAAAACTCTTTTTTTAGCATGGCTAAAAGCTCTTTTAAAATATGAGGAGTATCTTCTATTACAAGTATTGTTTTCATCTTTTTAGCTTGTTATTCTTCCCTAAAATGAAGAAAAAATGCTAAACCTAAAAATCCAGCAATAACCGTTGGCAACCAAGCTGCAACTGCAAGGCTAATAGCACCGGAAAGACCTTGGGTTGTTACAAGGTTAGTAAAAAAGTAGAATAAAAAGCCAAAACATAAACCTAAAAGTAAAAGAACACCGGTACCTCTACTCCGAGAAAAATGCAATGAAAAAGGTGCAGCAAGTAAAAACATAGCTAATATTAGAGCAGGTGAAGCCATAAGTTTTTGCCAATAGAGTTCATGCTTTTGGCTGGGAAAACCAGTACTTTTAAGTAACTTAATAAATTTATGCAACTGCCAAACAGATAATGTATTTGGCGAAGTAAAACTGTTACGAATTGTTTCTGGCTTTAGGCTTGTTGGCAAAATATATATTGGCTGTTTTTTACTTGCTTTTCTTGGCTCTATTTTTACAACATCTTTAAGCACCCAGCGTTGTTCTTTTAGTTTCATTTTAGGAGTATCTATGCGCATTTTAAAACTACCATCAGCATTAAAAATAAATAATGTTGCGTTTTCTAGCTCATGACCATTATTTATTACATTTTGAGCATAAATTAAAATGTCTCTATCTTTTTCTTTTTGTTTTAACCATATTTGTCCGCCACTTGTTACTAAGCCTTGGGTACTCCCAGGGAAAATTTCATTATGAATATGTTCATATTGTTTTAGCATAGTTGCAGCAAGTGGATTAACCGCTAATATATTAAATGCTCCAATTGCAAGACATACAATTATTGGTGGAATTAAAAATTGCCTAGCTGGTAAACCACAGGCACGTATAGCTGTTAGTTCTTGATCTTTTGTAAGTTTTGCAAAGCAGATTAGTGTTCCAAGTAGTATAACAAATGGGACAATCTGCAAAATCATATCAGGCATTTTAAGTAGAACTAATTTTAAGCCCAGAGTACTTTCAATTCCTTCCTTAGCGCCAAGTTTTCTGGAAATTTCTACAATTTCTAAAATAAAAACAAGAGTTGAAAGAACAATTGTAGTTAGAAATAATGAAGTCAGGTATCTTTTGCCTAAATAAAAAGCTAAAGTTGGTGAAAATCCTTTACGCATTATTTTCTCCATTTTTTAATAAAACATAAAAACAAATAGCAGAAACACTAAGTGGTAACAGCCATTGACCATATAAAACATAAATATTACCTTTTGCGGAAATATTATTGGCTGTCATTAATAATGCCTGATAAAAAATTGCTAAAATACTACAAGAAATAAGCTGTCTAGAAATGCCTCTTCTGTTATAAGATGAGCGAATTAAAAATACACCAGCAAGTAAAACTAACGGTATGGGGGTTAATGGCCATAAAAATCTTTTGTGTAGCTCTGCTTTAAATTGATTTTTTTGTTTGGGTGTAATATTTTTTACATTAATAAGTTCATTTATATAGCGTTCTTCTCTGCCTAAAAATCTTACTTCTGGCTTATTAACTTTTTTAGTTATATCTAAGGTATGTTCGCTAAATTCTAACATACTTAAACGTTCGGCGGTTACTTCTTGTCGGCTACCATTTTTTAAAACCAGTCTTGGGTATCCCTCCTTATTAAAGGTGATTTTTCCTTCACTTGCCATCCATGTTACTGGTTTATCTTTATGCCTTGTATCATGAACTAGCAGACCTTCTAAATGACGGTTTTTGTCTCTTTTTTTAACATATACCATCATGTTTGAACCAATTTGATTAAAAGTACCTTCTTCTAGCAATAAATTCCCCCCCATAGAGCGCAAATTATGTTGCATAGTTTTAAAAGTTCGCATACCAAGTGGCATTAAATACAAGGAGATTAAATAGCCTAATAAAGCAACAATAATTGCTCCAATTAATGCAGGACGTATTATTTGAAATTTTGAAATGCCAGCGCTCATTAAAGCGGGTAATTCATGTGTATCATTTAAACGTTTAAATGATACACAACTTCCAGTAAAAATTGCTAAAGGTAAAATTACAATTAATAGAGAAGGTATTATTAAAGCGGTAACCCATAAAAAAGTTCCCATATCTAGGCCTTTATTTACAATCATATCCATAAAACGTAGTGATTGCATAAGCCAAACAATAGAAAGCATAATAAATAAGGCCACAATAGTTGGCTTTATTAAATCTTTAAATAAATAACTTTTTAAAATTTTCACTTATATAGTACTTTTATTTGGCTTTTATATGTATAAAGTTATATGCTAAAAAGCGTTTAAAAGAAATATAAAAATAAGGAACTAGCCAGCTATGCAAATAACTACTTCTACTAAAAACAACCTTAATTCTGATTGTATCGTACTATTCGCCAAAAGTGGAGGAGACCTTTTACCCTATGCAAAAGTTATTGATAAAACATGTGGTTCGGCAATTAGTAAAGCTATTAAAAATAGTCGTTTTCAGGGTGGTGAAGAAGAAGTTTTTATAATAAATGCACCTGTAAGTAATGAAATAAGCCAAGTAGTAGTAGTTGGTATGGGTGATATTAACCAAGCCAATATAGATAGTTGGCGCTTAGCAGGAATAGCAAGTGGTAAAGCCTTAGATACAACTGGTGTAGTAAGTAGTTCAATTATATTTGAAAAAACAAAACTAGCAGAACAAGATATAGCAGAAAGTTTTGCAGAAGGAATACATTTAGCAATGTATCGTTTTGATAGGTTTTTAACTAATCAGAAAAAACACCAGCAATCAGCATTTGAAAAGTTAATCTTAATTGTAGAAGATGAAAAATCACCTGCTTTAAAAACTGTAATTAAAAATGTAAATGCTTTAATGGAAGGGGTTAATATTACTCGTGATTTGGTTAACCTTCCAGCAAATTTTGCAAACCCAGATTTAATGGTAAAAACTGCCAAAGATCTTAAAAAAGATAAAATATCAGTACAAATACTAGGTGAAAAAGAACTTAAAAAACTTGGTATGGGTATGTTACTTGCTGTAGGGCAGGGATCAGCTCAAGAAAGCCGTTTAATTGTTATGAAATATAACGGTAATGGTAAAGCACCATATAAAGCAGTAGTTGGTAAAGGCGTAATGTTCGATACGGGTGGTTACGATATTAAACCAGCAGCAGGAATGCTCCACATGAAAGCAGATATGGGTGGTGCAGGTGCAGTTATGGGTATGATGAAAGCATTAGCAAAACGTAAAAGTAAAGTAAATGTAATTGGTGTTTGTGGTTGTGTTGTAAACATGATATCTGAAAATGCATTTTTACCAGGTGATGTTTTAACCAGCTATAAAGGCTTAACAGTTGAAGTTGGTAACACTGATGCTGAAGGTCGTTTAGTTTTAGGTGATGCCCTAGCATATATAGTAGATAAAGAAAAACCAGCAGAAGTAATTGATATTGCAACATTAACTGGTGCATGTATGGTTGCTCTTGGTGGATCTTACGCAGGTATGTTCACTGAACACACAAATATTGCTAAAGCTTTGAAAAAATCTGGTGAAGTTACTGGTGAAAATCTTTGGAGACTACCAGTAAACAAAAAATATGGCTCTATGCTAAAAAGTAAAATTGCTGATATTGGTAACATGGGTAGTTCTCCTTACGGAGGATCTTCAACCGCCGCTGCATTTTTACAAAAATTTGTAGGTGATACCCCGTGGGCGCACCTAGATATAGCAGGTGTTGCCATGATAGATAAAATTGGCGGTAATATCCCCGTAACAGGCGCAGGTGGTTTTGGTGTGCGTTTACTTGTTAATTACCTAGAAAATAATCCTAAATAGTGAGCAATATTACTTTTTATCAAATTATGGAATCAACGCCCTCTGCACTTGCAGGGGCGTTGCCTAGTTTGTTGGAAAAAGTACTATCTGCTGGGCATAAAATTGTTTTACGTTGTGAAAATGAAAAGCGTATTCAACAATTAAATGACGCATTATGGACATATTCTGCAACATCATTTCTGCCTCATAATTTAATAGAACAAGGTAAAATGTGTGAAACGCCAATTGCCTTAACAACAGCAACAGAAAACCCCAATAGTGCTAATATTCTAATAACAGTTAGCGGGGCAAATGCACAAGATATGGAAAAATATGATAGAGTATTAGATATTTTTGAAGGGAGTGATATTCAAAGAAATTCTGCACGTAAACGTTGGTCTGAATATAAAAAGCAAGGTGCAGAGCTTGCATATTTTGCCAATGAAAGCGGTAAGTGGGTTAAAAAAGGATAAAAAAAGAAGCCAGTTGGCTTCTTTTTTATCCCTTGCTCAATGGGGAAACTAAGCAGCGTTAGTTTGTTTTTTTGTTTCGGCTTGTTCTACACAACCCATAACAGTAAGTAATTCTTCATCAAATCCGCCAATAACTCTGTTCATACGTATAGGTAAAATTGTGCTTTGAGTTAGCTTAGCATTATCAGCATTTGCTAAATCTTTTGGTAATTGTAAACCTTTTAAAACTGTTCTTCTCATTCTTTTTACCCTTTATTTTGATAATAATTAAATACGTATACAAACTAAGTTACGTGTTTTGTATGCAGTTGTCAATATAAAAGTTGCCTATTTTTTAAACATTTTTTGTGCAGAGGATATATATAGCGCTATATCTTTAAATAATATAATTAATAAAGTTGTAGAATTATGTTAAAAAGGATTATGAAAAAAATATATAAACATATTATGTTAATAACATTGTTAATTAGTGGCGCTGTTGCCCCACTTTTTTCTGCTATGGCGCAAGAAAGCCCTTATGTAATAGAAAATATAACAATATCTTTACCTTCAGGTGGAAATGTTTCTAAAAAAAGAGATTTAGCTGTAAAAAAAGCTACCAAGCAAGGTTTTAATCAACTATTACAGAATATTACTCCGCAAGAAGAATGGGTGCGCCATGAAGATGTAATAGCTAACGTCAACTGGAATAATATTTTAGAAAAATTTATTATTGTTAAAGAGCAAACATCACCGCGCTACAACTTAACTCTGAATTTATTTTTTAATAAAAATATGGTGCGTAATTTACTTCATGAATTAAAAATTCCCTATGCAGAATCAAAAAAATTAAAGCTGTTAGTTTTGCCATTAATGGATACAGATACTCGATTATTACTGTGGGACAAAGATAACAAATGGCGCACAGCATTAAGTAGTATTGATTCTAATCAACATCTATTAAATTTCACTCTACCAATTGGCGATATGAGTGAAGTTACCAATATAACTGCCGAAATGGTGAACTTAGGCGCAGAAGATGTTTTGTTAGATTTAGCAAAACAATATTCATCTGATGGCGTAATAGTTAGCAGATTAAGAACATTCTATGATAATTCTCAAGCAGTACTAGAAAGTGAAAACCGCTGGTATGGAAATAATAGCTTAAATACTACAATTGTTCAGTATCCAGTTGATTATAATGAAACAATGCCTGTTGCCTTAAATAAAATGGCGCTTCTTACTTACCAAAAACTAGAGCAAGAATGGCAAAAATCTGGTGTAGTTCAACTAAAAGAACAAGGTAAAGTTTTTATTCGTTTTTCACCAAAATCTGCAACAGATTTAGAAAAATTAACATCTTTAATTGAAAGTTTTAATACAGTAGATAAAGTTCAACTCCGAGTACTAAATATTGAAAATTCATTATTTGAAGTTAGTTATTTCGGAGATGCGCAAAATTTAGCAAATGTGATGACTTCAAATGGGTTACAGCTTTCATTTAAGGGATCTTTGTGGTGGGTTAGTTTCAAAAATGACTAAAAACCAAATGGCACTAAATTTTCCCATAAATACAGATTTTTCTGCAGAAAATTTCATGCAAAATAGTGGTAATAAAAATGCCTTACAAGCTATAAATAATTTACAAAATAATGGCGATGTTGTTGTTATTTATGGTGAAGCTGGTACTGGTAAAAGCCATCTTGTAGCTGTGTGGAAACAAATGGTTGATGCCGTTAATTTTAAAGATATTACTAATTTTTCTAATCAAATAACTCATATTTATGCAGAGGATTTAGAAACACTTTCTAAGCCAGAACAAGAACAGCTTTTTCATAGCTTTAACCATGTTAAAAGTATTAATGGGGCATTGCTTGTTAGCTCTAAAATACCACCAGCTCAATTAGATATTTTGCCAGATATTAAATCTCGCTTACTTCTTGGTGAACAAATTGAAATAACTCTTTCTGCGCCAC
>JALTLI010000058.1 GCA_027005635.1 Alphaproteobacteria bacterium | reverse complement strand
TTATAGTTCTATAGCCCCAGCCAGAAGTAACCTTCCATTTGCCCAATACTGGTCTTATTAATTTGGTCGTAGCCATAGTTTATATTAAAACATGAACTATTTCTGTACTATCAGCTTAAAGCGCTTTTAATATCAGAAACTAGTTTTATCTTATTAGCGAAAGTATCTATTTTACCTATTATGTGAGACCCTTTAAAAACTAATATAGTTGGTATTGAAGTTATCGAATATGTTTGCGCAATATCAGGCAAAGTATCAACATTAACTTTTATGAAATCTATGTATGTTAATTCTTGACTAATCTCTTTAATTATTGGATTTAATGCTTTACAAGGTTGGCACCAATCAGCATAAAAATCGACAATAACAGTTTCCTTTATGGATTTACTAAATTCTTTGGAGTTTTTTATATCTATTAACATTTTTATCTCTCACTCAAATTCATCATGGAACATAAGTTCCAATGTACATATACAAATAAGCTGAAAGGCTGCGGTCTCTTGTTGTGGGGCCGGTGCGGGGATTGCCGTTTACGCCATCGTTTATTGGGTCAGGAACTTGCTGATTCATCAATCCCCAATACCATAGCGCTGTGCCACTAGGTACACTACCGATAGAAAATTGCTCATACCCCCCTGGATGCCGATGCCCTTGAGACCTATCTAAAAGTCTTACTCCGGGCACTGCATCCCCACCTGGGCTCCTTATTACTGAATCATGCACTTTACGCCACTTAACTGTAGTGGTTGATGTATTTATTCTATTTATATAAAATGAGCCAAGTATATTGGAAGTAGCTCCAGTAGAAAAGGGGGCGTTAATAGTTAATGTTAAGTTTATAGGATCTATATTTGTTATTTCATACGTTCCTGCGGCTAATCCGCCTATTTGAGAATTTATAGTAATGCTTTTCCAATCAATATAATTAAAAGGAGCGGTAGTATTTCCAGTATGGTACTGTAGATCAGAATATAAAGAATCGAATAGTATGATATTATCAGCATTATTTGCGAATGTTAATTGAAAATTGCCGCCACTATCTTGAGCACTAATTATTTGAAAATCTGTTATGCTATTTATTTCTAATTTTTCATTATATAGTAAACTAAAAATATCAGGATGATTAGTCGAATTTAAAGTTATATCTTGGTCTATTCTAAAGGCAGGAAAAGAGGCGCTTAAAGCTAAATTAAATCTATTAGGAAATATATCCCCAACTAGCCGCCCTCTTATATTTAACTCATCTTTGAGAGCCTTACCTTGTTTGGCGCTTAAAGCGGAGGTATTAGATGAAGTATTTAAATCATCTACTATATTCGTTATGCCTGCTATAGATTTTCCCATGACGTATCCTGTTAATTATCAATAGTATTTAATGCTAATTCTGCTTCTAGTTTTATAGTAGGGTGTTTGTCATTTAGAAAGTATTCTATTTCTTTTCTTTCAATTAATTCTTCATATGCATATAATGCTGCTAATCTAAATATAGACCAACCATGTGTTTTTATGTCTTTT
>JALTLI010000057.1 GCA_027005635.1 Alphaproteobacteria bacterium | reverse complement strand
GCTTTTTAACTTCATCTATTAAATATACTTTTACACCCAGTTTTTTTAATAAATCAGCTTCACCTTTTTCATAGCTTCTAACGCCGATTAAGCAAACATGTTGAGGAGAAATCTTAGCTTTAGAATTTATAAAACTAGCTAATTTTTTATTCCCCTCACCAAGTAAACTAGCAACGGGCATACCATGATACGCCCCAGATGGGCTTGTATCTTCTGTATGAGCATCCATATGAGCATCTAACCAAATTAAACCAAAATTACCTTCTGCGTTAAGTGCTGTTGTTACCCCGCTCCATGTACCCATTGCACTTGTGTGTCCACCACCTATAATAACTGGGAATTTACCATGCTCACAAACATTTTTAACCCTGTTAGCAAGCCTATTGATATGATTATAAATAATAGAAAAAGCATCTATTGGATTACTAATATTATATTGCTTAGCCGAATACTTAGGATAAATAATTGTATTTATTTTATATTTATCTTTTAAAAGATGCTTTAGTTTATTAGAACCTAATTCTGTTTCTCTTATTTGTGCACCCCAGCCAGATGCATAACCAATTAAAATACTTTTTCTCATTTTTTTTATTATTTCTTAATTAATTTTTATAAAAAAGCCTGTTTACTTATAAACAGGCTTTTTTATAAAAATTAAATTTAATTAAATATTAGATTTAACCCATTCTTCAAGCTGAGAAGCAGGTAATGCACCAACTTTGGTATCAGCTAGTTCACCATTTTTAAATACCATTAATGTAGGAATACCACGCACACCGTATTTAGTTGGTGTTTCAGGGTTTTCATCAATATTAACTTTAACAACTTTAACATCATCCCCCATACTTTCGGCTACACTGCTTAATACTGGTGCCAATTGCTTACAAGGACCACACCACTCTGCCCAAAAATCTACCAATACTGGTTTATCTGAATTTAGAACTTCTTGTTCAAATGTTGTATCTGTTGTTGATGCTACTGTACTCATTTTTTCTTCCTTATATCAGTTTTATATTTATATATTTTATTGAACGTTTAAAAAAATAATTTGTCAATATTTACTTTATATTTTTAGCCAGTTAGATGCTATACCTTTTTTACAAAATAATCCTCTTTTAATATCTTCAGATACATTATCGTAAATAAGTAAAAATGCGTCTCTGCATATACCACCACTTTTATAAGCTGTATATATTTTTGAATTTGGCGTTAATACAAATGAAACATTGCCTATTTTCCATTTTGCTTCACTACCTAATGGAGTACTATTTAGTGCATCATTTAAACGTTTTCTCCCCTCTTCATCTTTTAGAGTTATACCAGATGATAGCTCTCCTCTTGGTGTTATCCAACCAGCAATAAAACCATTAGGATCTTCTTTTACAACATCTTCAAATGCGCTTATTAGTTCTTTATCAGAAACAGTTGCCGATACATAACTTTTCTCTTCCACACTGCTAGATACATAAGATTTATAATTTTTTGTAGGATAACGAAAAGAAACAGGCTGAACACAACCAGCCATAAAAATACAAATAAATAAAACACTGCATAAC
>JALTLI010000056.1 GCA_027005635.1 Alphaproteobacteria bacterium | reverse complement strand
CTTTTAGGTGGTACATTTAAACATATACTTATAAAAGTTATATACCTTATATATATGTCAAAGCCCAAGGATATAAAAGAGGCTACACGGTCAATAGGCGAGATTAAAGAAGATATTCCCAATATAAAATCATATTTAGAATTAAAAAATTTAAATTTATAAAACCACTCTAAAAAAATTTTCCCCTCCTCCGATAATAAACTTCAAAATGAATCAATTTTTCGGAGGTAAAGCAAAATGGGTGCTTTAAGAATTAACTACAACTATCAAGCAGATTTTACTCTAAACAATATGAAAAAGACAGAGTTCAATCTAAACAAATCCTTAGAGAGATTGGCAAGTGGTTATAGAATTAACAGAGCTGCTGATGATGCTGCAGGTCTCTACATTGCTGACCAGTTGAAAACTTATGCTCTTTCTCTTGAACAAGGTACAAGAAATGCTCAAGATGGAGTTTCAGTTGCACAGATAGCACAGGGTTCATTAACAGAAGTGTACAATATTTTAAATGACATTAAAACAAAAGCTATTCAGGCATCAGACAGTACACTTGATTCTACGGCAAGAAGACAGATTCAACAAGATGTTAATAAATTAGTGGACGCTATTAGTAAAATCTTCTCGGATACAGAGTTTAATGGAATTAATCTATTCAATAGTGCTTCATCCACAAACTTCATAATTCATTATGGTGGTAGAAAGGATCAATCCTTAACCTTGACTTTAGATGTAGCTACAGTAAGTAAATCTGAAAGTACAGGTTCTGCGTATACAACAGTAAAAATAGGTAGTAATGTTTACAGTATAAACTTAGGTGGAAGTATTTCTACAAACTATTCAACAGCAGCTAACTTAGCTAATACAACTGTACAAACTGTGGATAACCTCATTAAAGCTATAGATAACCTTAATGCTAAAATGGGTTCTTATCAGATAGAGCTTGAGAAAATCATATCTAACAACGAAACTCAAAGAATTAATACTTCTGAAGCTGAATCAAGAATTAGAAACGTTGATATGGCAGAAGAAATGTCCAAATTTACTAAGTATCAAATACTCATGCAATCTGGTACTGCAATGCTTGCACAAGCTAATCAAGTTCCTCAAATGGTATTACAGCTTATTAGATAAGGTTAAGGGGAGGTTTCCCCTCCTTTTTTAATTGTAGGCATTGCCTGCCATTAAAAAAGGGATTAAATTTATAAATAGAATAAAGTTTGAGGGTTATTGTTATGGATATCAAAGCTGTCCAGAATCAGACTTTAACAAGTATGAATTCACAAAATATAGAAATTCAAAAAGCAAAAGAGAAAGTTGCTCCTATTGAAAAGCAGGTTCAACAGGATAGAGAAAATCAAAACAAGCAGATAAATACAGAAGATTTAATGAAAGCAGCTAATGAACTGAATAAAAAGTTCGAAATGTTAAACTCTCAGCTAAAAATTGAGATAGATAAAGATACAGGTATAAAAGTTGCAAAAATAATAGATAAGGAAACAAAAGAAGTGATAAGGCAGATTCCTCCCGAAGCTATTTTAAAAATAGTTAAGTATTTAAAC
>JALTLI010000055.1 GCA_027005635.1 Alphaproteobacteria bacterium | reverse complement strand
GGTATTAGCTGGATTTGAAACAATGCTTGTGACTGTTATGGATGTTATCAGTGCCATGATTAGCGGAAGACCCTTCAGAGCCGCTTCATCACTATATGAATCGCTTGATCTGATTAAACTTTTAATTGTAGAATATGTGAGATTAATATAGACTTAACTGTTATTAAATAATAATTATAAGAAGATTAATTCAATGAAAAAAATAGTTAGTATAGTTATATTAAACATGGCTATACTAAGTAATACGGCAATTGCATATAATGGTCATAATCAAAATAATTTAAGTAATTTAGGCAACGTAAAGCCTTATTTAAATAAACACGGTATAAATATGGAATTTATGTATACCGCTGATATTATGAGTAATGTAGGCGGTGGTTTGCGCAATAAGACTGATATGTTAGGAAATATAGATTTGATAGCTAACATTGATGGTGAAGTATTGCTTGGTCAAAAAGGCTTAACTGGTTCTATATATATTTTAAATAATCACGGCTCTAAATTTGATGCCGATAATATTGGCTCTATACAAGGAGTGAATAATATTGAAGTAGGTAAGCGCACAACAAAAGTTTTAGAAGCTTGGGTAAATCAAGAGTTTGTAAATGGTAAATTTGAGGTGCTAGCTGGCCTGTATAACCTAAATTCAGAGTTTTATGTAACTGACTCTAGCGGGTTATTTATAAATTCTACTTTTGGTATTGGTACAGATATGTCGCAAAGTGGTGAAAATGGTCCTTCTATATTTCCTACAACATCTCTAGCTTTAAGAACTCGCTGGCAACCGAATGATAATACATATGTTATTGCTGCAGTTTTAGATGGTGTTTCTGGAGACTTAGGGGAACCAGACGGAACACAAATTTCTTTAGGTGGTGGTGATGGAGAGTTATACGCACTAGAAGGAGGGTATAACTTTAACTTTGCCAAAGTTGCTATAGGTGGTTGGTTTTATTCAGCAAAAACAGCTGACTTAGTAATTGCAGGGGATAAACATAACAATAATGGTATTTACACAATGTTAGAAAAAGATTTTTCTGCTAATACTACAGGCTTTATGCGCTTTGGTTTCGCTAATAAAAATGTTAATCAAGTAGATTATGCTTGGTCAACAGGAGTATTATTTAAAAACATTCTAAATAGTAGAACAGACAGCCAGTTGGGTATTGCTATTTCTAAAGCTCATAATTCTCTATCATATAGAACAGTAAACATAGGTTTAGATAATTCAGAAAAAGGTAATGAAAAATCCTGTTTTGAATCAGAATCTCTTGTTGGCAAGAATAAAGCTAGAATATATTTTCCAATTAAAGTAATAAAATCAAATATGAGAGGGTGCAAAATAGATTATGATAAGGGCAGGTTTGTGTGTCCAAAATTAGAAAAAGCTCTAGGAATAAGCGGAACTTATTTTAGAGAACCTTATGTTTTATGTTATGATAGCCAAACTAAAAATTATGTTAGCTGCAATACTAAAAATCTTTTTATTAAAGCAAGAAGGGATAGGGTTTTGTTAAAGACTTATTTGTATTCTGATGGCTCTTTAAAATGCATTCGTAAAG
>JALTLI010000054.1 GCA_027005635.1 Alphaproteobacteria bacterium | reverse complement strand
CAAAAAGAGTTGGACTGTGCCATATGGAGCTGTTACAAGGAAGAAACAAATGCTGTTTACATAGATTTGCTTCTATTTAATAGTCATTTGAATGATGTTATTAAACTTCAAGGTTCTCTGAACAGTATTTTTGAGCAGGTTGCCAATATTCTAAAGATAGACGTTAATACTATTGAGTTTAATTAACCTATCTAATATAGCGATTTAACTTAATATTTGCCCAATAGTGACAAGCAAAAAAGTTAAAAAATCTAGTTGGTTTTCTAAAATGTGGGGCGGGGATAAAAAAGATGAACCTGAACCAGAGGATAAACATTCTAATTAAATAAAAACTCCCAACTGGGAGTTTTTTTTGTTAAACTTTAAATATGTCATTAAAAAATAAAAAAATCCTAATGGGCAAAACCATATATAGGTAGTTAAAAATAAAAAGAATAATTGGAGTTAAATATCTCATGACCAGAATAGTAAAAAGTACCCCAGAGTTTGTTGAAAATGTTTATAAAAAAATGGAGGAGCGCTTAGATATTATTCGCGCACGTTTAGGTAGGCCGTTAAATTATACTGAAAAAATGATTTATGGTCATTTGGCCAACCCTGCTGATGCTGAACTTAATACAGGTACAAGCTATATTGATGTTTTACCAGATAGAATTGCCTTCCAAGATGCCACAGCTCAAATGGCAATTTTACAGTTTATGTTGGCAAATAAATCTGAGCCTGCTGTACCTGTTAGTGTTCATTGTGATCATTTAATTAGAGCGCATAGCGGTGCAAAAGAAGATTTAGCTATTGCAAATGATGAAAATAAAGAAGTTTATGACTTTTTAAAAAGTGCTGCTCAAAAATACGGTTTTGGTTTTTGGAAACCTGGGAGCGGAATTATTCACCAAGTAGTTCTTGAACAATACGCATTCCCAGGGCTTATGATGCTAGGAACTGATTCTCACACCCCAAATGCAGGTGGTCTAGGTGCTTTTGCTAGCGGTGTTGGTGGTGCTGATGCGGTTGATGTTATGGTAGATATGCCATGGGAAGTATTACACCCGAAAGTAGTTGGTGTGCGTTTAACTGGTAAACTTAATGGCTGGACTGCCCCTAAAGATGTAATTATAAAACTACTAGAAAAACTGACATGTGCTGGTGGTACAAACCGTGTTATTGAATATTTTGGTGAAGGTGCATCTTCAATTTCATGTACTGGTAAAGCAACTATTTGTAATATGGGTGCTGAACTTGGTGCAACAACTTCAACATTCCCATTTGATGAAAGCATGGTTGAATACATGGGCGTTACTGAAAGAGCAGATGTTGCAGAAATTTGTAAAAAACATACTAATTTATTAAAAGCTGATGATGAAGTTTTAGCTAACCCAGAAAAATACTATGAAATGGTTATAGATATTAACCTTGATGAACTGAAACCACATGTTGTGGGGCCTCATTCTCCAGATAGAGCATCAAGCGTTGCCAACATGAATAAGCACATGACCGATGGCGGTTGGCCAGTTGAATTAAGTAGTGCATTAATTGGTAGTTGTACAAATTCATCATACGAAGATATTGGTAGAGTTGCTGCAATGTGTGATGAAGTTATTGCGCACGGTGCAAAACTTAAAATACCTCTATTAATTACTCCAGGCTCTGAACAAGTTAAAGCAACAATTGAACGAGATGGCTTACTTGCCAAACTAGAAGCAGTTGGCGCTATTGTTTTAACCAATGCTTGCGGGCCTTGTATTGGTCAGTGGCAACGTGATGATATTAAATCCGGTGATAAAAACTCAATTATAAGTTCATACAACCGTAATTTCCCTAAAAGAAATGACGGTAACCCTGAAACTTGCTCATTTATTGGAAGCCCAGAAACTGTATTTGCCTATGCTTTACATGGACGCCTAGATATAGACCCGTTTACTACACCTGTTGAAGGAGAAAATGGAACATTTATTTTAACAGTACCACAAAATGTTAATGCTGTTCCTACGGCTGGATTTATTCAAGATGAAAAAGGCTTTATAGCTGCCCCTGCTAGTGGTGAAGGTTTAGAAGTTAAGGTTTCACCAACTTCTGATAGACTAGAATTATTAACTCCATTTAGTAAATGGGACGGCGAAGATAAAGATGATATGTTAGTGCTACTTAAAGCTAAAGGCAAATGCACAACAGATCATATTTCACCAGCTGGGCCATGGTTAAAATATCGTGGTCATTTAACAAATATTTCTAATAATATGTTTAGTGGAGCAATTAATGCTTTTACTGGTGAAGCAGGGCATGGCATAAACCAACTAACAGGTGAACGTCAGCCGTTTAATGAAATGGCAATTAATTACCGTGATGCAGGTAAAATGTGGGTTGCTATTGGTGATGCTAACTATGGTGAAGGTTCTTCACGGGAACATGCGGCTATGTGTCCACGTCATATGGGGGCGCATGCAGTTATTACCCGTAGTTTTGCACGTATTCATGAAACTAACCTTAAAAAACAAGGTGTACTGCCGTTAACATTTGCTAACCCAGCAGATTATGATTTAATTGAAGCTAGTGATACTATTAGTTTGCATGATTTAAAAAATCTTGCACCAAATAAAAATGTATCGGCTACTATTAAGCATAAAGATGGTTCTAGTGTTGATATAGAACTTAAGCACTCTTTAAATGCAGATCAAATTGAATGGTTTAAAAATGGTTCTGCTTTAAATACTTTGCGGGCTAAAGGTTAAATTAACTAGCAAATTAGTATATTTCTAAGTTGTAATATCAAGCAAAGCATTTGCATAGGATTGCGCGTTAAATTCTTGTAAATCTTCGATTTTTTCACCAATTCCAATATGGTGAATTGGTAGCTTGAATTTTTCAGCGAGCGCTACAACTACACCACCTTTAGCACTGCTATCTAACTTTGTAATTATTAAACCTGTAACTTTGGCAACCTCTAAAAATGTTTCTACCTGAGACATTGCATTTTGCCCAACTGTTGCATCTAAAACTAAAACTGTGCTATGAGGCGCTGCTTCATCATGTTTTTTTATAACACGTACTATTTTGGAAAGTTGCTCCATTAAATCTTTTCTGTTTTGCAATCTTCCTGCGGTATCACAAATTAGAATATCTGAGCTATTATCATTAGCTTTTTCATAGGCATTAAAAATTACTCCTGCTGGGTCTGCTCCTTCTTTATGAGGTTTTACTATTTCAGCTTTTGAGCGTTCTGCCCATACGCTTAATTGATCTACTGCTCCTGCTCTAAATGTGTCTCCGGCTGCAAGCATAACTTTTTTACCATTAGCTTTGTATTTGGCTGAAAGTTTACCAATTGTAGTGGTTTTACCCGATCCATTAACTCCAACCATCATAAGTACTGCTGGTTTTTTATTTGTTAAATTTAGTGGTTTTTCACATTGTTTTAAAATTTCTGTAATTTCATTTGCCAGCCATTTACGAATTTCAATTTCTGAAATATCTTTTTCAAATTTATGAGAACGTAATTTTTCACTTAGTTTTAAAGCCGTTTCTACGCCCATATCTGCTTGAATTAATAGTTCTTCTAGTTGCTGACAAGTTTCGTTATCAATTTTACCGCTAGTGAAAATACTTTTAATACCACCAGTTATCTCTTCGGTTGTTTTGCTTAAACCTTGTTTAACTTCTTTTATTTTTGAAAATATTTTTTTAAAAATCACTATAGTTATTGAACTCCTGCAAACATTGTTAATTTACGTAATACACTTTCGTTATCTGTATCATAAATAGTAATAGCAACCTTTTTTAAACTAGGCAAGGCAGCTGGGGTAATAGTTTGAGTATAAGGAAATTCTATACCTGCCATTTTAACGGTTGAACTTTCATTTTGTATAGGAAAATTTCTATTTCTGAATGTATAACGGTGTCTATCCATTAAATTTTGAGCAGCTAAATCTGCGGCAATTTTCTTTTCTAGGTGGCTAGTACGATTGTGGCTTTCACCAATTATCCCTGCTATGCCTATTAGGGCAACTGAACTTATGGAAATTGCAATTATAACTTCTAGTAAGGTGAAGCCTTTATTTTGATTATTCATCATTATTAATCCAAAAAGTGTTGCGTGCTAAGGTATCTACATAACGAGAACGCCCATCAGTAAAAACTCTAGCTAATGGGTTAGTTATTTCTCTCCAATCACGGAGCAACCTATCAACAGTCATAAGTAAACCGTAACCACTACCAAATTTTTCCATTGCTTGTTTTGCGTATAAACTATTTACAGGATAGCCGTTACCTCGTTCTCCATCAAACTTACCAACTACATTTCTTTGGTACCAAAATAACCCTTGTAATGGTGAAGATGTAGGGTAAAGATTGGCAGATATTTTTGTTTTATTCCATTGTTGCATTTGGATTAGACGAAGTTCTTGAATTTCTCTTTTAGCTAGTGAGTAAGCACTAAAAATGCTCCCAACATATAAAATACCAAGTACTAAACCAAAAATTATTACATAAGGCCAATGTTTGTGTTTTATGGCATAAAATACAGCCCAGCCAAATAACATTATATGAAGAAATGCCATTAAGCCTGTTTGCCAATCAGCTAAATAAAAGTGACCACCACCAGGGATAACAGCCAAAGAACCAGCAGTACGTGGAATATCTGCATGAATAGCGTTAAATTGTTGAGTTTTTTCATTTAGTTTTTTAATGGATTCAAAACCATGGGCAGGAGTTATTTTACCATTTTGTGCATTTTGCCATGCAACTAAATATAGAGCTTTTTCAGTTAATTTGTTTTTAGGGTAAGAACTTAGTAACCTTTCTCTAAATACTTTGCCGTCTCCTTTATATATTTTATCGGCAGCTATGCTCATGTTATATAAAGCTTCTGGTATATATTTACTGTCTGGATATTTCTCACCTAAATTTTTAAATGTTTTTAAACATAATTCGTAGCGTTTAAGGTTGCAATTTAATATTGCTACTTTAAATAAGGCGTGTTCTTTTTGCCCGCTAGTTGTATTGCTGTAATATATTCTTTGCCATTCTAGTAGGGCATTTTCTAGGTAGCCATCGTGTTCTAGCTTGTTGGCAAATGTGTTATCAATAACTTCTTCTGTTGCGGTGGAAATACTGCCAACACCCTTTAAAGCAGGCAAAGCATAACTTGGTACTGCTAAAATCAAAACTGTAAATAATATAACTATAAATCTGTACATAAACGATACTTTATAGTAATTTTAGATTAAATTAAATAGAAAAAGAGAACTTAAATGTTTGATCAACTTTCAGGAAGACTAAAAAAGACCTTTGACCGCTTAACTTCACGCGGATTATTAACCGAATTAGATGTAGAAGATGCATGCCGAGAAATACGCATTGCCCTACTAGAAGCAGATGTTGCTCTGCCAGTTATTAAGCGTTTTATGCTTATAGTAAAAGAAAAAGCGGTTGGTGATAAAGTTTTGTCTGCAGTTTCTCCGGGGCAACAAATAATAAAAATTGTTAATGATGCCCTAGTTGATATTTTTGGTGAAGGAGAAGAGCTAAATTTAGCAACTCAACCACCAGCAATTATTATGATGGTTGGTTTACAAGGTAGCGGTAAAACAACTACTACAGGTAAGCTTGCAAAATTATTAAAGGATAAACAAAACAAAAAAGTTTTACTTGCTTCACTAGATATCTACCGCCCTGCAGCACAAGCTCAATTACAAACCTTAGCCGAAAGAGTAGGCGTAGGTAGTGTTGAAATAATAGCCAAGCAAAAACCTCTAGAAATAACCAAACGTGCAATAAAACAAGCCAAACAAGAAGGATACGATGTTCTATTTTTAGATACAGCTGGTCGTACAGAAATTGACGATGATTTAATGGCAGAATTAACAGCTGTTAAAAACTTAGCAAACCCAATTGAAACAATGTTAATAGCTGATAGTTTAACAGGGCAAGTTGCAGTTAAAGTTGCAGATACATTTAATACTAAAATTGGTATAACAAGTATCTCCTTAACTCGTATGGATGGTGATGGACGTGGTGGTGCTGCTCTTTCTATGCGAGAAGTTACAGGTAAGCCAATAAAATTTGTTGGTATGGGTGAAGGTATGGGAGCATTGGAAGTTTTCCGCCCAGAAAGTGTAGCTAATCGTATTTTAGGTATGGGGGATATTGTTTCTCTGGTTGAAAAAGTACAAGAAGCAGCCAGTGAAGAAGATATGGCGGATATGGAAGAAAAGTTTATGTCTGGCAAGGGCATGAACCTAAACGATTTACGCAAACAATTAAAAATGATGCAAAAAATGGGCGGTTTAAGTTCCATGATGGGCTTAATTCCGGGTATGGGTAAATTTAAGGATAAAATAGATCCCTCTAAAATAGATGACAAAGCGATTGTTCATCAAATTGCGGTTATTGATAGCATGACTCCGCTAGAACGTAAAAACCCAGCAATTTTAAATGCAAAACGCAGAAAACGTATTGCGGGTGGTGCAGGTGTAACAGTTAATGTGGTTAATAAGCTTATAAAATCCCATCTCCAAATGGGTAAAATGATGAAAAAAATGAGTGGTATGAAAAAAGGTTCTAAAAACCCATTTGCTGGTATGTTGCCTAAATAGCTAACCCTTGCATCATCTCTACAAAATGAATTTCTGCGACATTATTTGTTACTTCAGGGCGTTCACCAATGGCTGGAATTGTTAGATTGTTACCTGTTACTACTACTGGCAAAGTGAACATTGAATTGTTATAATCTACTTCACACCAATACCCGCCATTTTTTATTTGAGCATAATTGGGCATATAACCAACAAGTGTTAGCATCTCTGTTT
>JALTLI010000053.1 GCA_027005635.1 Alphaproteobacteria bacterium | reverse complement strand
GTTAATTTTATGGCTAGCAGGAATAGGAATATCAGGAAAAGCTTTAATAACACCACTTTCAAAGTTTTTAATATCACTAACCATTTGTACTTGGCCAGCTTCATTTACCATTTCTCTATCTGGGGTTTTGTATGGGTCTCCAGGAATGTTAATACAACCGGCAAGCATACCTGCAACTGCTAATGTTAAAACTTTTTTCATTGGTATAAATCTAACTTTTCTATTTATTATTAGTTTCAATTTTTTGCCATTAATAGTCTTTTGTCAACTTTTCTATTTAATATTAACTTAAAAAACCACAACCTATGTTGCATAAAAAATAATTTAGCTATAATCTATACAAATGAAAAATTTATTAGAACCTAAAAAACTTATTGTATTATTACTAATTGCTGGCGTATCCCTTATATTATCAGCATTTTTTATAGAACATGTGCTTGGTGCAAAACCATGTATAATGTGTTGGTGGCAAAGATATATCCATTGGGCAATAACAGCAATTTGCATAATTGGATTTACAACTAAAAAGCATATTTTAGCATTTTATGGGGTTACTATTGCATCTTTAAGTGGTTTTGTTGTAGCTATTTGGCAAACTCTTGTTCAGCAAAAAATACTACCAACACCAGGTTGTGGCGCAACAGAAGATATAATGCCACTTAATTCTAGTGCATTAATAAACAGCATAAATAATGGTGCGTACACCCTACCAAGTTGCGATAAAATAGATTTCACAATATTAGGTTTTTCATTAGCCAACTGGAATATTATTGTAATGTTTGCTTTTATGCTGGTAGCAGGTATGAGTATTTGGTATAACAAAAACAGAGGCTAAAATGACTAAAACAAAACCATCAGGATTACTACTTCCATTTGTATTTGATAACATTCCTATCCGTGGAAAACTATTACAACTCAATGATTTATCTGTGCATATTCCATCACTTGAAGTTGGCTCTAACCAAGGACACAGTAAAGTTGCTACTTTTTTAGCAGAAATGCTATCTACTAGTATAGCCCTTGCAGCTGATCTTAAAAACAATGCCGATGTAACTTTGCAAATCCATAGTGAAAGTTCTATTCCTTTAATGGTTACTCAATGTAAAAATGGTAATGAGCTTAAAGCTTTCGCCAACATAGATAAAAATGTTTCCGATATAACATTCAAAGATATATCTTCTAAAAAAGGTACAATGGTTTTAACTGTAGAACAACAAGAGCAACAGTATCAAAGTATTTTAGCTTTAAATAATAGTTCAATTAGTAGTTCTATTGAGGAATATTTTGAAAAATCAGCCCAAAGCAAAACTTACTTCAGAGTATTCACCGAAACAAAAAACAACAAAGTAACCTGTGGCGCAATAATGTTGCAAATAATGGGTGAAAGTTCAAAAAACATAAAAAGCCATTTAAGTGAAGATGATATTAAAGATAATTGGCATCGCTTAAACTTAATTTTAAATACCATTAAAACACAAGAAATTGTCCCTGGAAAATATTTACCAGAAGATATATTAATGCGTTTATTTGCCGAAGATACTATTAGAGTATTTGAAAAATCATCATTAAAATTTGCTGTAGCAGATACCAGAAAAAAAATGGAGAAAGCCTTA
>JALTLI010000052.1 GCA_027005635.1 Alphaproteobacteria bacterium | reverse complement strand
TTTGGGATAAATCAATAATTGAAAGCCTACGATGACCAAGCCCAACAACCCCGTTTTCAGATTTACCGTACCAATGCCCAACACCATCTGGTCCACGATGAGCAATACCACTTGTCATTTTTTCAAGCAGTTCTTTTGGATAGTTACCTGTAAATCCTGCTATTCCGCACATTTTAAAGTTTAATAACCTTATTTTCTTCCATGCTTTGTTTGGCAAGCAAGGTAATACGGCTACTTTCAAAACTATCTTCACAGGTTAAAATACTTAATGGTTCTTCACCTTTAATTGCACGAACAAAGGCAACAAGTTCATTTTTATGCCCTTTATCCTGTGTTGTAGTGCTAAATTTTTTACGTTTACCATTTGCTGTAATAAATGCTTCTTTAAAGTTATCAATAACGCCAACACTTCCACCAGAAAATATTTCAATTCTTTCTTTTGAAAAAGCACTATCACCATCTGATGTATAAATAACGTTTACGGTTGATCC
The DNA here is from genome assembly GCA_027005635.1 of Alphaproteobacteria bacterium. Classification (GTDB taxonomy): domain Bacteria; phylum Pseudomonadota; class Alphaproteobacteria; order UBA2136; family JALTLI01; genus JALTLI01. The sequence continues at coordinate 6,452 of JALTLI010000052.1, read as the reverse complement.
ATCTTCACAATGCATAACAATATTGTAAACATCTTGTCCCTCACCTGCACAATTATAAATAGTTGTAGGTTTTGAACCAGCAAAGTAAATACCTAAATCTATAAAGTGACAGCCTTCTCCAAGTAATCGACCACCGCCAATAGTTTCATCTAACTGCCAGTTATCTGCTGGTAATTTACCTGCATTAACCCTAACTGTAACTTGGCGAGGAGCTTTAATAGCATTAAAATGTTCAATCATTGCTTGGCTAAATGGTGCAAAACGACGGTTAAAACCAACCATTAATATTTTACCACTATTATCATAAGCTTTTTTAACTTTTTCGTATTCTTCAAATGTTAAAGCTAAAGGTTTTTCAACAAAAACATGTTTACCAGCTTCTAATGCTTTAGCGCATAATTCAGCATGAGTATTATGTAAAGTTGCAACTAAAACTGCGTTAGTATTTTTATCTTTCCATACTTCGTCTTTATCTGCTGTTGCAAAGTTAAAGCCGAATTTTTCTCCGACTGCTCTGGCACTTGCACCACCACGAGTAACAACACCTGTAAAATTCAAACCATTAATGCTTTTTAAAGCTGGTAACAAAATAGAGCGTGTAAACGCACCAGCACCAATAGTTGCAAGACCTACTTCACCAGTAATAATTTCTGTTGGTTTTATGGTAATGGAAGGCTTCATGCGTTCTTGAATTGTTGCTGGATACTTTAAAACTACACCTAAACAAGCTTTTTCATCTGTTTTACCAGTTACAACATCGTAGGCGTTATCTGCATCATTAATATCAAAGGTATGAGTTGTTAAATCTTTAACATTTAAACTACCTGTAGACATTAACCGCCCTGCTTCTTCCAAGTTATCCCGTTCTGTCCAGCGGACGTAACCTATTGGATATTCTTGTCCTTTTTCTTCATAATTTGTATCATAACGTCCTGGTCCGTAAGAGCGAGAAATAACAAAGCGAATTTCTTTTTTCATATAATCTGCGTATGGAATTTTTGTACCTACCATGCCTGTCATAACTACAGATGCACGATCTCGCGCCCATTTTGCGGCATTTTCAATTGGTTCATTACTATTTGTTGCAGCACAAATAATTATGTTATCAAAACCTTTACCATTTGTGAAAGTTTCTACCATACTGTCTGCATCATCTGTCGCTAAATTACAGCCTAATTCTGTGCCATTTTTGGTAGCAATTTTTATTCTATCGTCATCAAAATCCATTGCCATAACTCGGCAACCGCTAGCACTAGCAAATTGAGCAGTTAATTGACCAACCAAGCCCAAGCCCATAACAAGAACACTTTCACCAAGTGCTGTTTCTGCATTACGGAACCCGTGCATAGCAATAGAACAAAGTGTTGCGTAACAGCCTTCTTCATAGCTAACGTTATCTGGGAGTTTTGCTACTAAGTTTTTAGGAACTGCGTTTACTTCTGCATGATTTGCAATACCAGCACCAGCAATGATAACTCTATCACCTACGCTGTATGTTCCTGCTAAATCGGGGGCAACTTCTAAAACTTCACCAGCAGCAGAATAACCAAGTGGAAGTGGTGCATCTAGTTGAGAAAAAACTGCTTTAATGGTTGAACCTAATCCATCGCGTTGAACTTTTTCAATAACTTTTTTAACCAAGTCTGGTCTCTCTTTAGCTTTTCCTGCTAGTGATTTATTAGCAAAATCCATTAACATTTTTTCTGTTCCAGCAGAAATTAATGAGGCTTTTGTTGCAACTAAAACTTGCCCTTTACTAAGCTGTGGTGGTGGTACATCCATTAAATTTGTTGCACCTTTTCGCATATCTTGCATTACTTGTTTCATTTATTACCTTTTTCTTTAACTTGTATAATTTCTAATTGGGTTAAAATTTATATTTACTCGTCGCTCGTGTACAAATTTTTTACACGTCTCTCCTCAAAATACAAATTTAAATCTCATTTAGTAATTATACTTTAATAGCTTTTTTAATATTTCATATTAATTTATCCGTAAATACTGGCATTTGCCGGCATGACGTGCAAAATATTAATATTTATTCCTTATTCATCATACTTTGGTTCATACGAAAGTACGCGATTTCTGAAATCTGCGGGGGTATTTTTAATTTTTTTGTTGGGTACAATTACATAATCAAAAAATTTTAGGGCGTGTTTAATTTTTTTAGGATCCCAACCTTTAAATAATACTGCATGAGCTGGTAAAAATCTACCTTCTGTTGCTTCATTGAATCGGTTATATGCTGCGTCAGATACGGCTTCAAAACGTAAATCACAAATTATATCTCCGCTTGGTGGGATATCTGCGTTAGGAGTCCATAAATTCACTCCATTTTTACCCAAATTAACTGTACCAACAGCACCTGCAAATGCTTCTGCTAGACTAAGCCCGCCCTTTTCATCTGTTACTTTAAAAATCAGCTTTTTGTTATTGAAAAACATATTATTTTTTTCTACTTATTAATTTATTATTTTAGCCTTCAAAACCTATATAAAAGATTTTGCATAACTTGTTAATGTATCATCTCTGGCACCCATTACCGCAAGTATATCACCTTTTTTTAATTTCTGCTTTATAAAAGGCACCGCATCTTTTCTATTATCAAAAAAGAATGCTTGTTTAGCTAATTTTTTAACATCTTCAACTAAATCTTTTGATGAAATTGTTCTTTTTACACTACCACCTGCATAAAATATTTCTGGTAGAATTAATATATCATCTTCACTCATACCATGGGCAAAACTTTCAGTTATTTCTTTGCGCATCATTTCCATAGGACCAAAACCTTGGGGTTGAAAAAATATTATTAATTTACCATGTTTACCTTTTTGTAGTGTAGCTAATGATGCGGATATTTTATCTGGGTTATGGGCAAAATCATCTATTATTGTAATATCTGAATTAGGTGCAGAAACAACTTCCAACCTTCTGGCAACACCTTTAAATTTGGCTAATGCTGAGGAAATATTTTGTAACGGAACATCAAATAACCTAGCAACAGAAACAGCAGCTAAAGCATTAGAAATATTATGCTTACCTGCAACATTTAAGCGAAACTCAACATCATTAATAGTAAAAGTACTGTAAGAATTATAAAACTTAATATTTTTAGCAACTATATCTGCTTGGTTGTTTTTTAAGCTATAGCTAACTGTATTGTTATTAATATTTTGTAATTTTTCTGCTTCATTATCATCTATGTTTACTACTGCCCCTAATGTTGCTTTTTTTAGAAAATCTGTAAATAGCGGGCGCAGTTCTGCTATTGGTTTATGATCTAGGGTAATATTATTTAATACACTAATAGCTGGTGAATAAAGCTCAATCGATCCATCACTTTCATCTGCTTCTATTACGCATAAATTATCTTTTTTATCTCCGTAAGCAACATTTGCTGTGTTAGCAGATGAAATATGTCTCATGGGTGCACCATTTACGCAAAAAGGTTTTTTAAAACTGTACCGTAAAACGCAATCTACCATTGCTGTTGTAGTAGATTTACCGCTTGTACCACCAACTGCAACACCTTGCATAGAATTAAAATATTCAGCTAATAATTCTGCTCTTTTTATAATAGGTATATTATTTATACGGGCAGATTTAACATCTGCAATAGTTTCTTCCACAGCACTAGATACAACTAAAAAATCAATATTTTTAGAAATTGCAGAACCATCTTGTGGAAATAATTCTATTCCTTCTTTTTTTAAAGCATCAAATTTTTCTGGCATAAAACCGTTATCATAACTTCTATCAGAGCCAAAAGTTTTATGACCAAGCTTATTTATAAAAAGAGCCAAAGAACTCATTCCACTGCCACCTACTCCGCAAAAAAAGAATGTTTTTATTTCAGTTTTTGAATTCATTATTTAAAAGTACCACGTGTATCTATTATAATTTTGTTTTTTAACTTTTCAGCAGAAATATTTTTAAACTCTGAGTGATCAGTTAGCATTACAAGAATATTACTTTTTTCTAGTAGTTCATCAAGTGGTGAAAGATTAAATATTTCGTGATGATTTATATATGGTTCACATACCATAATTTCTGCATCTGTGGAATTTTTTAGGGTTGTTGCAACTGTTACAGATGGCGATTCCCGCAAATCATCAACATCTGGTTTAAAAGCTAAGCCTAATAAACCTATTACTGGCTTTTCAGTTTTTTGTTTTTCATTAATTGCTTTTTTAACTTGTTCCACTACCCAGTTTGGCTTAGAGTCATTTACTTCCCGGGCTGTGCGCATTAATGGGGTATTTTTTGGTGATGATGCCACAATAAACCAAGGGTCTACCGCAATGCAATGCCCGCCAACACCAGGGCCGGGTTGTAAAATATTTACCCGTGGGTGGTGGTTGGCAAGTTCAATAACTTTCCAAACATCTAGACCTAAATCATCACATACTAATGAAAGTTCATTAGCAAAAGCAATTTGCACATCTCGTGATGCATTTTCAGTTAATTTAACCATTTCTGCTGTATCAGATGTTGTTTGTAAAATATCACCTTTAATATAACTAGTGTAAAATTCTACAGCTTTAGCTGTTGATGCTTCATCTATTCCGCCAACTGTTCTATCATTATGGACTAATTCATGCAGAGTATTCCCCGGAATTGCCCGTTCTGGACAAAAAGCAAAATATATTTTACCTGTAAGTTCAGGGCGAATATCTAAAATAACTTTAGCAACATCATTTTTTGTTGAGCCAACTGGTGACGTTGATTCTAAAACTACCAAATCACCTTCTTTTATAAATGGAGCAATATCGGTTGCTGCTTGCCTTACATATTTCATGTCTGGTTGTTTACTTTCCCCTGTAAATGGGGTTGGGACAATAATTAAATAAACATCTGCTGGTTGAACAGTAGTGAATGCTTTAAATGATCCATCTTTTGTGGTTTTTGCTACCAATTCATCAAGCCCTTGTTCTTCAATATGGGCTTTTCCACTATTTATTGTTTCCACTGTTTTTGGGTTGATATCTACCCCCAAAACACTATGCCCAGCCATAGCTACCACAACTGATGTTGGTAAACCTATATAACCTAAACCAATAACTGAAACTTTTGCCATTTTTTAAAACCTTTTTATTTAGGCTTTATTTTTATGCTTTTTTTGTTATTTGGTCAAGCAATTACTGCCAAATACGAGCTTGTTTTACTGTATAAAATTTTTGATACAAACTACCATTCTTAAGCCAACCTAATGCATATATATATGGTTTTGGTTTTGTATAATTTTCTCCGCAGTAGGTTTTCATTTTTAGTGGCAAGATTATATCATTTACTCTGCAATCTTCTTCACTTGGTAACATACCATTTTCTAGTGCTAAAACTTGGGTATTATTTATAAAAAATATACAGCCAATACTATCACATCTATCTGGTTTTTTAGTTATTAATGTTGCTTTTTGTTTGCGGATATAACTAGCTAGTAATCTTTTAGATTTAGAATTATTTTTTTCAACATATACTTGCTGAATACCTTTGTCTGTATTTAATAAAACTATATCACCACCCGCTAACCATACTATAGTTGGCTTTGTACTTGGCATTAACATTATTATAAATAAACATATTAATGATAAACTAATTATTTTTTTCCAATGCTCTTTATAAAAAATAATAAATAATGCAGTTATAACTATAATTATTATATAACCTAGCATATCTATGCCAACATCAAAGTGGCTCCATGAATAACTGCTTACTGTTTGAGCGATATTTATTAAAATATTTATCCCCTCTTCCATTATTTTTTGTGCTGTATGATATGCACCAAATGGCATTAATAATAAAACAAACAAACCACTAGGCATTATCCATAAGGCTGTTAAAGGTACTGCTATAATATTTGCAATAAATCCGCCAATAGATATTTCCTGAAAATGAAATGCAGCAATTGGCATAGTTGCTAAGCCTGCTATTAATGCAGTTAGAGCTGTTGCTTTAATATAATCTATGAATGTAACTAGTTTTAATCGGCTTTTTGCTTGTTTTTCATGGTAATTATTCCATATTATTAAGGCAAACACTGCAACAAATGACATTTGAAACGAAACAGTTAAAATGCTTTCTGGATATATAAACAATATAACAATAACAGCAACACATAATGAACGCAGACTAATTTTAATCCGACTAAATAAAATACCAATAAATAATAAAGCAATCATAATAAAGGCACGCATAGTTGGGATAGTGCCACCCGCAAGAAGCATATAAGCAAATGTACCAATTAGCGCCCCAACTGCAGCCATCTTTTTAGAGCTATACTTCAATACTAAAGGAGGATACAAACACAAAAGCCTTCTTATTAATACAAATATAAAGCCACCAAACAAAGCTAAGTGTAAGCCAGATATTGCAAGTAAATGTGCTAACCCACTATAACGAAAGCTATCATAAACTTCTGGTGCTATATTTCCTTTTATACCTGTTAATAATGC
>JALTLI010000051.1 GCA_027005635.1 Alphaproteobacteria bacterium | reverse complement strand
GCTTATGGAAGTTTGTTATATGAAGGTCATAACGTAAGAATTTCTGGTCAAGATGTAAAACGTGGTACATTTTCACACAGACACATTGTACAATATGGCGCAGATGGAACAGAAGTTTCACCAATAGCAAATATTGCCAGAAAAGATGCAACCTTAGAAGTTTGGAATAGTTGTTTATCTGAATTTGCAGTCCTTGGTTTTGAATATGGTTATTCCTTAGTAGAACCAGATAGCTTAGTTATGTGGGAAGCTCAATTTGGTGATTTTGCCAACGGTGCACAAATTATTATAGATCAATTTATCAGCTCATCAGAACAAAAATGGCAACGTATGAGCGGTTTAGTTGTTTCCTTACCTCATGGGCACGAAGGACAAGGGCCTGAACATTCATCTGCAAGGCTAGAGCGTTATTTACAGTTGTGCGGTGAAAAAAATATGGTGGTAACAAATCCTACAACTCCTGCACAAATTTTTCATTTGTTACGCAGACAAATTCATCGTAAATACCGTAAACCATTAATTACAATGTCACCAAAAAGTATGTTGCGTAACCCGCTTGCGGTTTCTAGCATTGATGAACTTACTAGCGGAATGTTCCAAAAAGTTATTTCTGATAATGAGGTTGATGTTAAAAAAGCAAGAAGAGTTATTTTATGTTCTGGTAAGGTTTATTATGATTTACTAGCCTACAGAAATGAAAATAAAATCAAAGATGTTGCTTTAGTTCGTATAGAACAATTATATCCACTGCGTATAGATGATATCCAAGATATTATAAATAGTGCCGAAAAAGCAGAAATTTGCTGGGTACAGGAAGATGCAAGAAATCAAGGTGCTTGGACATTCATTCTAGATAATTTACAGCCAGAAATAGATAAAAAAATCCGTTATATTGGTAGAGCTGCATCGGCTGCTCCATCTGTTGGATCTAATAAAAAACACAATGAAGAACAACTAAGAATAGTAAAAGAAGCTTTTGCTAAATAATAAAAATAGGAAAAATAAAATGACAGTTAAAATTGAAACCCCATCAATGGGTGAAAGCATCAGCGAGGCAACTGTAGCAACTTGGGTTAAAAATGAAGGTGATATGGTAACCGAAGATGAAATGATAGCAGAGCTTGAAACCGATAAAGTCAACCTTGAAGTTATGGCTCCTGCTACTGGTAAGTTAGTTAAAATTACTTCTCCTGCTGGTGCAAGCGTTTCTGTTGGTGATATTATGGGAGAAATTGAAGCTGGAGCAACAGGTGATGCACCTGCAAAAGAACAACCAGCTCAAGAAGAAAAAGAAGTAGCAGAACCTACACAAAGCAAAACAATTATTGAAGAAACTAAAGCCGTAGCAACAGATGCTATATCTTTTGATATCCCATTAAGCCCAGCAGTACGTAAACTAGTAGAGGAAAATAACGTAGATGTAAGCATGATTAGTGGCACAGGAAAAGGTGGCAGATTAACCAAAGGTGATGTACTAGAATACATGGCTAAAGTTACTGTTATGGGGGCAACTGCTAGTGTGTCTGAACCTGCTCAAACTGTATCTTCAACTGTAGCTTCATCAACCGAAAGAGAAGTAATTACACCTTTACCAAATATTCGTAAAGTAATTGCAAA
>JALTLI010000050.1 GCA_027005635.1 Alphaproteobacteria bacterium | reverse complement strand
AGATACAGTATTAACCATAGTACCAAATGGTGTGCTTGGAAATGATACAGACCCTGAAGGTGATCCATTAACAGTAACAAGCTTTACTCAACCAACAAACGGAACAGTAACAGTAAATACTGACGGTTCATTTACATACACGCCGAACGCTGGATACGATGGAAATGATAGTTATACCTACACAATCAGTGATGGAAATGGCGGAACAGATACAGCAACAGTGAAAATTACTGTTACTCCTGGTGATGATCAACCAATTATAACTGATCCTGAAGCATTAAATGTAGATGAAACAGGTTTAGGTGTAGTTATTTCTAATAACGGAACACTAACTGCTAACTTTGGTGGTGATGGCCCTGGAACATTTGCCGCAACAGATGCATCAAGTTTTAACTTTGGTGGCTCAGTAGCTGGCGGTAGTTTAACTGCAAATGGTGTTCCTGTTATTGTTACTTTAGTTGGTAATACTTACACAGGTGTTGCTGGCGCAGAAACAGTATTTACCCTAGATATCCAATCTAATGGTAATTATTCTTACAATCAATTTATTGCTATGGATCATGCTGATGCAAGTAATCCTAATGATGAAATGACATTAAACTTTGGCTTTAAAGCAATTGATGCAGATGGTGATGAAGTTTCTAGTAGCTTAAGCGTAAATGTGTTTGATGATGCACCAACTGCTTTTGATGACGTAAACTTATTTACTGGTAATAGTACAGACGGTAATGTAATTACTGGTGTTAACGGTGGTGCCGGTGCCGCAGATGATATTGGCGCAGATGCCCCAGCACAAGTAACAACTGTAACATTTAATGGAGTTGATTATACTATTCCTACTGGCGGTAATGTTACTGTTAATGGTGATTATGGTGATCTTGTTATGAATAGTGACGGTTCATATACCTATGATTTAAATTCTAATACTACTGGTTCAACTATATTCAGATTAGATCCTGATGCTAGTGATATCAACGGAAATAATACTCATGTAGTTACTAAAAATGGTATGACAGTTAAAACATTTGGTAAAACAATTGGAACTGGAAGTGATGATATTAGCTGGGCTGTAACAGATGGTGAAGACGGTTTTGGGGTAGGGCATAATGGTTCTAAGGTTTATGGTAATAATGAAGGCTTAAATGTTGCCTTTGATGTACCAGTAGAAACAATCACCGTTAAAATTGGTGATATTGGAAGTAACAATGTTAATGGTGCATTTGATGTAACAGTTAAATTTACCGATGGTACAACAGCTACCCAAGATTTTTCTGTTGGAACACCAACCGATTACGTTTCAACATTAACATTTAGTGGCTCAGATTTCGGATTTGCAGGCAAAGAAATAGCTAGCGTTGATTTATACTCAAATAATCATGTTGGTACTTTAGCTGGTAAAATCTCATGGACTCTTGTTGATTTATTAGCCGAAACAGGTGGAACATCAGGTAGTGATGTATTTACATATAGTATTGTTGATGCAGACGGAGATCCTGCTTCTGCAACTTTAACATTTGATCCTCAACAACCACCAGCAGCAAATATTCTTTCAGATGATGATGAATATATTTATGTAAAAGAAAATGATGGTTTAGTTGCTGGTCAGTTTAACATTTTAGATAATACAACTAACCCAGATGGCCCAAGTGTTGAAACTATTCAAACAGTGGATAATGTATTTATTCAAAGTAATGGAGCTCCTGTTGGTGGCATAACTATTACTCAGCTAGAAAATGTTTCTGCTGATGGTAGAGCTGTATTCCAACTTGAAGATACAGCAGGTAAAACTGCAACTATTATTGTTCAAACAGATGGTGAAGTATTATTTACAAATGATCAAGGTATATTTAATCATTTAAATGACGGAGAACGTCCATATATTCATGTTGAATATACAGTTACAGATGGTCAAGATGTTGATAGTTCTTTAGCACGTATTAAAATTAAAGGTGCTGGTCATGATGATAAAAATATTCTTTCAGATGGTGATGAATATATTTACATTAATGAAAATGAAAGTATTGCCGAAGGTGTGTTTAATATCTTAGATAATACTAACAATCCAGACGGGCCTAATCCGGCAACTGTGTTATCTGTGAACAATGTATTCATTCAAAGTAATGGTGCACCTGTTAGTGGTATAACTATTACTCAATCACAAACTCTTGCTAGTGATGGAAACGCAGTATTTACCTTAACAAATGGTACCAATACAGCAACTATTACAGTTCAACCAGATGGTGATGTTATATTTGATAATGGTGATAACTTGTTTGATAATTTAAATGACGGGCAAACTCCATATATTCATATTGAATATACAGTTACAGATGGTATAAATACAGATAATTCTCTTGCACGTATTAAACCACGTGGAGAAGATGATCCTAACCAGCCTCCAGTAGTTGAAATTACACCTAATGGTACAGGAGTTGTTGTTGCAATTGAAGAAACTACACAAAATCATGAATTTGCTAGTTCTACAAATGATTTTCCTGATACTCAAGAAGGTGTACGTTTAGATAATAGTGAGATTTATGGGACAAATTCTACAAACTTAACTGCTCAATTTGATACAACTGCTACAGTTAATTTTGTATCGGAAGGTGCTGGATACCATAATGTATTAGGTAGCTATTTAGTTAATCCTACAACTGGAGCTATCCAAAGTGTACGTATTTTATCACCTAATTTATCTGCTGATGGTTCTGGTGGTGATTTAGTAGCTGGTGATTTATTAGCTGAAGTTGATGTACCTGAAGGTTATGAAATTGCATTTTTCTTGATAGCAGATGGTTATGATGTTTTAAATGGATTATCTGGAGATATTAACGCTATCGATGCGTTTGAATTTAGAAATCCAAATGGTTCGGCATCTTTAGTTACAGATAGTGAAGCAGAATTAGTATTTACTTCTTCTGGTGAATGTTTTAATAACTTAAAAGTCTACCATAGTAGCTATCCAGATTTAAACCCAGATGATATAGAACATACAACATCTGGAACACAAGGTGAAGCACTACGTATTGGCTTTGAAGATTTATTCCTTGGCGGAGACAAAGATTTTGAAGATGCAATATTTGATGTAACATTTGCACCAAAAACAGCATTAAGTTTAGCAGATACATTACTTACAACAGGTGATACATCTACTGTGATAACTGATCCTGATAGTACAATGTTACAAAAAGCTACAATTGAAATTTCTCAAGGTTATCAAACAGGTGATATGCTTAAAGTTGGTGATACTGCTGGTTTGACTGTTACTCAAAATGGTGTTATTGGCGGAACTTATCAAATTGTTCTTGAAGGAGATGCGCCTCTTGCAACATACGAGAATGTTATTGAAGCAATGAGTTTTTCTAATGACGCATCTATTCCTGTTAGTGGAACACGTTATTTCTCTGTTCAAGTTGAAGATACAACAGGTTTAGTAAGTAACCTAGAAGAGCAATATATTAATGTTACCGAACCAGCACAAGTTGGTACTGCTGGAGATGATGTTATAGCTGGTGATAGCTCAAATAACATGCTAGTTGGTGAAGCTGGTGATGATATTTTAAGTGGTAATGCTGGAGACGATGTTCTACTTGGTGGAGACGGCAATGATACATTAACCGGAGGCGCAGGTAACGACATATTAATGGCTGGCGCTGGAGACGATATTTTATCTACTGATTTAAGTGATTTCCGTATTGATGGCAGTTCAGGTTTTGATACATTAGTATTGGAAGCTAGTTCTAATCCACTTAATGTAAACGCATCAACTGATTTAGCTGATGTTAGTGGTATTGAACAAATTGATATGACTAACAGCCAAACAGGTGATAGCTTAAGTATAACAACAACAGATATTGTACGTATATCTGATAGCGGAAGCTTATTTGTCCAAGGTGATAACGGTGATGCAGTTAATGCAACAGAATTTACTGTACGTGGTAGTGATGTTACTAATACTGAAGGTACTGTATTTGCTACTTATACTAACGGAGATGGCTCAGCAGATTTATTTGTTGAATTAGGCTTAACACTTAATGGAACAACAGTTGTTGAAGAATAAATAACTTCTTTTTAAGTGCAAATCAAGAAACCCTGTGTTAAACAGGGTTTCTTAATATATAATTAATATAGCGGATTTGATAATGGAAAAAACAGTAGTATCTAATGAATATGATGGCACTAGATTAGATAAATTTTTACAAGCAGAATTTAAAGGAATAACTTTTACTCAAGTACAAAAACTTTGTCGTAAGGGGAATATTCGTTTAAATGGCTCTAGGGTTAAGGCTAATGCTATTGTTAGTGAAGGGCAAGAAGTTCGTGTCCCACCATTTTTTTATAATCAAGTAGAAGAAATAAAACAAAATCTTTCTAATCAAGATGAAAAACTTTTACAAGAAAATACAATTTATCGTGATGAAAATATTATAGTTATAAATAAGCTATATGGAATACCAGTACAAGGTGGAGAAAAACACCTAAAAAGCCTAGATAACATGCTAAAAGTATTTATAACAGATAAAAAAGCAAGGCTTACCCACAGGCTAGATAGAGATACAACAGGTTGCTTAGTTTTTGCTTTAAATAGACCAGTTTCAGCAAAAATAGCCGAAGCATTTAAAACTAGATTAGTCCATAAAAAATACTGGGCAATAGTACAGGGAAGATTGCCAGAACTTGAAGGAGAAATTAAAATCCCGCTTAAAAAAGTTGGTAAAGATGGTGAACAAAGAATGGTTGCTAGCATTGATGGCAAACATGCAATAACTCATTATCGTAAAATAGCATCTGCTGGAAAAGATATCCATTGGCTAGAAGTTTCTCCCTTAACTGGTAGAACTCACCAAATTCGTGTTCATTTAGCAGAACTTGGAACACCAATTATCGGTGATAAAAAATATGGCGAAGAAACAGAACTAAGTGGATATATTTCGCAAGAAAAAATGTTTCTACATGCACGGGAACTAGAATTTGATAAAAGTTTAAACCTTAAACAAAATCAATTTATTGCAGATATTCCAAAACATTTTAAAGACGTATTTAAATTATTTGATTGGTATGAAAAACAAGTAGAAGAATAATAATCAATATGTTAACATGCCTTTAAATAAAAATAATTTATAGGGCTACTTAGTTCAGTGAAAAAAATAATCATCTTACTAGTAATATTAGGCTTACTTTTTGTTGGTGGCCTGTTTATGGCTCCAAAATTTATTTCTAATAGCCTAATAGAAAAAACGCTTAAAAAACAAACTGGCATGAACATTAAAATAAAAGGTGATGCTAGTATATCTTTATTTCCCAATGTAATATTTTCTGCTGATGGAATAATTATTAAAGCTTATAATGGTAAAAGACCACTTCTTTCTTCTGGTAAAATAAAAGCAGAAATAGAGCTTTCAAAATTGCTTTTAGGTAATATTTATATTAATAATTTTTCATGGAATTCGCCTGCTATTTACCTAGAAGTATCTAAAAAAGGTGTACCTAACTGGTTGCCAAAACGTAAAAGTAGGCATAGTAAAAAGGTGGATACCAGCTTTTTTAGTGGAATATACCAAGCAAAAATTAAAAATATCTCAGTTGTTTACAATAATATTAAAGAACAACAAAAACGTAATATTACTAATGGTATTTTTACAATTTTACCACCTAAAAATAGAACAGCTAATCTTAAAATTACTGCTAAAATTGAAGGTGTCCCAGTTAATCTTAGTGCTGAATTTGATGTGAAAAATCCAGCTGGAGTACCAGTTAAATCTAAATTATTAATAAATAAAATTAATGAAATTACAGCCGATGGACGTATTCTAGAACCATTTAATAATTTTTCTTTTGGTGGTAAAGTTACTATAAATGGTGAAACTCTAATTGCTGATTTTAAAAAAATTCTTCAACTGGAATATTTAAAATTAGAAAATAATCCATTTAAATTATCTACAAGAGTTAACTACGAAAAAACTAATGTTAACTTAAGTGATTTTACTTTTAATTTAGGTGATATGAACATGAAAGGTTTAATAAATTATAAACCTAGTAAAAAAGATTTCATTGAAGTTAAGCTTAAAGGTAATCAAATTAATTTAAATAGTTTAGGTTTGTGTAACAAAGGAAGTACTAAAAATGGCTCACAAAGGTGGTCTGATGAACTGATAGATTTAACGCCGTTACAATCAATTGAATCAGATATAAACCTTTACTGGAAAAAGCTAAGCTGTAATAATTTTACATTTGAGCCGGCAGTTATTCGAGGAAGAGTAAACAAAGAAGGTATTTTGCTTGATGAAGTTAAATTATCTCAAACAACAGGCGGAAGTATTAGCCTTAAAGGTAAATTTAATGATGGTGATATTATAAAAGGTAAACTTCAATTGCGTCTTGATAACTTTTTGTTAGAGCAAGTTATTTCTAGTAAGGTATCAAAATTTATTACTGCCTCTATTAACTCTACATCAGATATGGAATTTGCAGGTAAATCAATAAAACAGTGGGTTAATAATCTAAAAGGCAGAACTAGATTTACTGCTAAAAACGGTACAATCAAAGGTGTAGACCTAAATAATATATTTGCATCTACCATGAATATTATTATGGGTAAAAACTTTTCTGAAGGGTTTAACTATAATATTGAATCATTTGCAGGTAAATTTAATATTGATAAAGGAATAATTCAATCAACAAAAATGGAATTAGATGTCCAAGATATTTTAATTAAAGGTAAAGGAAAAATATCTCTACCAGACTGGACAATCAGCTATGCAATAGATACAAAAAATCGTGGTAAGTTAATACCTACAGTACATATTAAGGGGGCATTAGATAAACCAAAGGTTACTACAGATATAGCTAAAAAAGCAATTGCAACAGGTGTTGGGGCAGCAATAGGTGGACCACTAGGCGCAGCAATAGGTGCAACCATTGGTGAAGTTATAGAAAATAATGCTGATAATGAAGGTATTAGAAAAGTTGATTCTAAACCAGAAATTAAAGAAAAACCTAAAAAATCCCCATTACCATTTGATTTAATGGATAAAGATAACTTAAAAGAAAATGTACGTAAATTCTTAAGAGGCGAATTTAAAGAATAATTAAACCAAAAATTAAAGTGAAATTGCTATAACTTATAAAAAATAAAAAAAATGCTAGAAATAAAACTAAATAGATGCTATACCCTAATTTACATATGTAAATAAGACTTACTCGGGGAGTGGCGCAGTCTGGTAGCGCATCTGGTTTGGGACCAGAGGGTCGTAGGTTCGAATCCTATCTCCCCGACCATTACATAGTTCATAGCTGTTTCCTATATTCATAAATAGCCATAAAAACATTTTAAAATAAAGCGCTTACGCGTTATTATTGTTCTTGGTTGTCCTATAACAGTTTTCTACAGCTTCAAAAAATTTTGGTATGTTTATTGGTTATACTGAATAGCCCCAAGAAAAGTAGATACCTTGTGAAGTCTATTTTTGCCGTGTCTCAAAATCAATTGGCGACAACAATCTATTATTACCATGCTCTGCAACTTTTTGAATCATAGAAAAATTCTATATAATCAAAAATATCATAACGGGCTTATTGCAGAATGTTGTTTGTTATTGCTAAATGTTACTTTGAAATGTCCCACCAGTGTCCCAAGGGGTATTTTTGTTTTGCGGAATGTGGTGTAAGCCTTTGAAATAGTTGGCGAGGAGGGACTTGAACCCCCGACCAAGACATTATGAGTGCCTTTAAGGCAAAATTCCACAACACCCCAAAACACCAAATAACAAATAAAACAAATACTTAGCCAATTCATCCTACAATTTAAAGTTGTTGATTGTTGCTGGTTTTTGTGGTCAAATGTCCCACCAGTGTCCCACGGGACAGTTACAATAAATGGCGATAAATAACAGTAAAGGACGATAAAGGGTCTTAATATATTATGTCTAAAAATATAAAACATATGAAAAAACAATATGATAAGTGGTCTGTTTGGATTGGTAATGATGAGAAAAACCTTACTCGTGGAGATACATTATGGGGGCAGTTTGGTAGGCTTATTAATAATGACTTCTTATTTCGTAGCTTTTTCAAGGCAATTGAATTAAGTGGAAAAAGCACTAAAAATAATTTTTCTAATAATCACGCTTTGCCATTTTTATTAATAGATGGATATTTTGCATATCAAATTACAGGAATACGAAGAATTGTGGGTAGCTATAAAGATAGTGATACTCACTCTATTAGAAGGTTAATAGAATCAATAGAAGTTCATGCTAATCAATTTAATAGGGAAACATATATATCTATATTGGGGGATGGCTGTCCTTATTTATATCAAAAAGAAGAAATATTTGAAAAAGAATGGAGAAAAAAATTATTAGAGACTATTGAAACTAAAAAAGTCATATCTAGGGATTGCTCACAAAAATGGCAAATATCTAAAAAATTACATGAAAGGTTTGATGCAATAAGTGGAACAGATGAGTTTAATAGGAAGAGATGTAACACTATACACCCAAGCTACATGAAAGAGTTGAAAAAACAAATTGATTCCAAGGCAATCATGGATATTACTAAAAATGCAGATGCTTTTTGGGCTCATACTTTTGATCGTAAGAAATCAGATAGTCTGGATATTTCAGAAAAGAAAGTAGATCTTAGAAAAATACGCAATGCACATAAAAGTATATTTCTTGCATTAAATAATCTTGAGCATAATTTTTGGCAATCAGCAAGGAGTGCTGAATTTACTTACTATCATGATGAGGTACTGGCACATTTTCAACAGCCTTTTACAACTAAGGATATTGAAGTAAAAGTAGCTAAGTTTATGAGAGAAGAGTCACGAAAATTGAGGCGTTGGGGAATGTCTAAGGCAGATACAGAATTTATGGAAGGTATATTTAATGGCACTAATTGAAGAAAGAAAAAACGCAAAAGGTGATATAACCTACCGAGTGCGAGTACGTCTGCGAGGTCATCCACCAGAAACAGCCACGTTTAAGCGTAAAACAGATGCCAAAGAATGGATAACCATTACAGAAGCAGCCATTAAAGAAGGACGTTATTTTAAAACGCAGGAATCCAAACGTCGCACAGTTGGCGAATTAATTGATAGATACATAGAGTTTGCCCTACCCGAAAGCCGAGCCGACTACCAAAAAATCAAAATGCAACTAAACTGATGGAAAAGCCAACTTGGTTATTACATGTTATCTGATATTACTCCTGCTCGTTTAGTAGAATGCCGTGATAAACTTATTTATCATGTATTCACTATTGCAGTAAAAGATTGGGGCTGGATGGATGATAACCCCATGTTAAAAGTACGCAAACCAAAACTTCCCAGCGGAAGAGTACGTTTTTTGAATAAAAAAGAACGTGAAGCCCTGCTAGCAAGCTGTAAAGCTAGCCATAACCCGTATCTTTATACCATGGTGGTTTTAGCCCTTTCAACAGGAGCAAGATATAGCGAAATTATGTATTTAACATGGCCCCAAGTAAATATGGCTAAAAGTATTATTATCTTGGATAAAACTAAAAATAATACTCGCAGAGTGCTACCTATCCATGGACACGCCTTAGAATTACTCCAAAAACTGAAAGAAATTCCACGCCTAGATACGGATTATTTATTCCCCCGTGCAGATGGTAAAGCCCCGATGGAAATTCGTAAACACTGGGAAAAAGCCATAAAAGACGCAAGCGTCAAAAACTTCCGTTTCCACGATTTACGCCATACCGCCACCAGTTATTTACTGGAAGATGGAGCAACACTTATCCAACTTTCAGAAATTCTAGGGCATAAAACCCTGCAAATGGTAAAACGCTACTCCCACCTTTCCGAACAACAGGGCAGTAGCATTGTAGAAAAAATGAATAAGAGGGTATTTGGATTATGAACAAGGAATTATGTATCACACATGAGTTAAAGAAAGATTTCTGGACTCTTTTAGAAGCTTTTGGTGTGATAAAATATGGCTTTTCAGGTGAACAATTACTCGAAATGAGCTCAAGCTTTGAGTATTTATATGATGACCAAGATTTTGACCTAGTATTGCGTTCAATTGAATCTGGTAAACTTAAAGGATTAAACCCTGAATTTGGAACTAATAAAAGTATAATTGCTCATACAATCACGGTAAAACCTTTAGATTTCTTGAAGTGGTGTAATGATAAGGAGGTTTCTATTTCAGAGCGTGTTACAGCAGAACTTTCCGAAGAACAACTTCAATATATTTCTGATGAAACTGAAGAAGTCGCTATATTCAAAAACGTAAACCAACGTCACCGTGAACGCTGTAGAACTATGGCTGAATATTTTTGGCAGCAAGAATTAACCCTAACAATTGAAGACATGATTCAAAATGATGCCATTAACGGCATTGCTTGTGAAAAACGTATCTATTCCGAGAAAACTTTGCGTAATTGGATAAAAGATTTATGCCCTAACCGCAAACCAGGGCGACGTCCCAAAAATTAAACTCCCCAGATAACACTAGGGGAGTTTTTTGTTAATTAAAATCTTCCTAGATTAGTGTGGAAAGGTACGGTATCGCACCTTTCCATCAGTAATTGTAATATAAGGAATGTAATTATGAAGCATAATAAGAAAAAATCATCATTTGATAAAGCCTACGAAAGGTTTAAGAAAGGTTTTCCCAAAGGACATCCGATGCAAAATAGTGATGGATTTCATGTTTTTATAAAAGTTAGAGATGAGATTATTCAGAAACAAGAAAAACTTGAATCAAATAATGGTTTAATAACTGAGAAAGAATTTAATAGAGAAAAAATAGCAATAGAAGAAAGTAAAAAAGAATTTAGAAAGTTTGTAGATAAGGCTACTAAAAATCCAAGTGTTGGAAGCCGTATAGCAAAAGAAGTAGGTAAAAGATTAACAACAAATCCTTTCCAGCAAATTAAAAATATTGCAGAAGATGTTTATAGAAATAATAAAAGAAAAGAGCAATTAGCAAGTGGTAATGATTTGTCAAAAATTGATCCACAAAAAGAAATTTTACCATCAGAGGCTATGTATGACCCACTGGCTCAAAATAAAAATAAGTTAAATAAAAAACAAATTAATGAAAACAAGGGGAAGTTCACAATTAAATCATCTAATAGAAATAGTGGGAAATCAAAAGAAAAAATTAATATTAAAGATGGAAAATTTTCTTCAACCCAAAATGATTAAAAGGTACTTCCAGGCTTTTATGCGTATGCGGCGGGCTTTGGGGCTTTATTTTGCTAGTGAGTGCGTAAATTTTTGTTTACGCATCTGGTACACATTTACACACCCAAACTGAATTTAATCAATTAGTTAGTGGGCGCGTAAACAAAGTTTGTTTACGCGTTTTTGTGTACCAAGATCCAAAACTGGATCTTTTGTTTACGCGCCCCAAAAATTAGAGTTGTTTTTGTGTTAAAATTAAATTACTTTTACCCAACACCATAAGAACTGTAATGAGTATAAAAAAAATAAAAAGATAGCATATTGACCAACAAAAAAATAACCACACAAAAAAGGCTAACTCCTACTCGTAGGAAGAAACAAGACCCTGCCAATGATAAAAAACGCAGAACTGTAAAACGCAGGAAAGAAGATAGGCAAAATGCTTCTATATATTACATTACAGTAGCGTGTTTGTTGATTATTATAATTTCGTGGGTGACAGCTGATATTTATATAGCCTTTGGAGTCATCCATGAATAAAGATGAGGTTAAAGGCTGGCTTTTTGCATTTCTAACCGCTATATGCTGGGCAATATATGCCATAACAATGCGTGTAGGTATGAATTATTTTGATACAATCAATCCCACAGTTTTTGTATTGCAGGCACTAATTATTAGCTCGTTTATATTACTGCTTATTTCTGGCGTTGGTAGGTTATCCATAGATACAATTCGTAACAGTTTTACGTGGACATACGGAACATTACAAATCCTAAATAATGTATTTTTAATGGTGGCGTTTGCCTATGCTTTAACAGCTACATCTGCCACTTTACTGCTTCGGGTGGGGATTATTATTGTTGCTATACTTGGGGTTATTTCTAGCAAAAAACAGCAAACAAGTAGCTTAGGTATTTTGTGTGTAGCCATAGGTTTAATTGTTGTTGCAATGGGGCTTGATGCTCAAACACGGAATATTGCCATATTTTTAGTGCTTTTATCGGCTATAACTCAAGTAATGCAGGTGAGAATCGCAGCAAATCATAAAGAAAATAACCAAGCCACAGGAGATGTAAAAACAGAATTAAGAGTAACTGGCTATATTATTGCGGTTACTGCATCAGTTTATTCGTTGTTTTTATTTACGGTGGTAATGCTGAATTTACAGGCTATTGCACCTAAAATTATTCCGTCTATGCAAGAGGTGTTTTCGTTGCCATCGCTTGGTCTTGCTACTATTACAGGTATTTTTATTATATCATCAATGAAATATTTTGAGTTTACTTCAACTAAACATATTGGTTCCACTAACTTTTTATCTGTTGTTGCTTTTACTCCTTTATTAACCTTTTTTTGCGAGAAAATAGCCCTATCATTTGGTTTAATCCAACATAGCGATATTTCTATATATGAGCTTGCTGGCGGGTTTTTGATTGTTTCAGGGGCGCTATTGTTAATAAGACAAGCAATTTACAAATATCCAGCAAGAATATCTAAAAAGCAAAGAAATGCCACAGAAACAGCTAAAGATACAATTTACGAAACACTAGGATATTTCAATGATGATAACGAGAAAACAGCACAAGCATTGGGTATTTCAGAGGATGTTTTAGTAAATATAATCCACGACAAAAAAATATACGCCATTAATACCCTAGAAAAAATCAAAACTAATTTTGCTAAAAACGTAGCAACTCAAGACCCAATCACAGGGCTAGATAGCAGGGCTGTATGGATTAAAAACCTTAAAAAAGCACAGGTTAAACAAACCCCATTTACCATTGCATTTATAGATTTAAACAAATTTAAGCCAGTAAATGATACTTACGGGCATAATGTTGGTGATATGATTTTAAAAGGCGTGGCAGATAGGCTAGCCAAACATGTTCCAACAGCAAATATAACTAGGCTTGGTGGTGATGAATTTTGCATAATATTTCCAAATCAATCAAAACAAGATGTGACAAACCTTATAACCAGCATAAAACAAGCGATTTTAGAACCTTTTAACTTTGAAAATATTGCCGAGGACATATCAGTTTCTGCATCATTTGGCTTAGCATCATTCCCCGAAGACGGCACAAACCATAGTGAATTACTGCATGTAGCTGATAAGGCTATGTATAAGGACAAAGGTTCTCGTTAAGTATTTCTTGTGTAAATCGAGGATTGTATTGTCAAAATGATTAAAGGTACTTCCAGAGATTTATGTGTATGCGGCGGGCTTAGGAGCAGTATTTTGCTAGTGACTGCGTAGAATTTTGTCTACGCACCCTCAAAATAAATATCTATATTTAACTTATTTAAAACCTAAATTAAAAAATAGCTTTTTATAAATGTGGTTATTCTGATTAATTGGGAATCGCATTCCCAATTAATCGGAATTCTATATAGAAAACTATATCTTAATTGTATCATTGAATATTACTGAACGGGAATATTTTACTTTTAAATATATAAAACCACCTTTAATCTTACCGTACGGTAATAAAAATATAGATCATTAAATGGTCAACTGTTAAGTCAAATCACTATAAGTGGAGTAATCATAAACCTCATATGAAAAACCCTAGTTAGGCATAAAAGATAGCTATTTTTGCCCATTAATGAATTTATTATATATATTTATACGTTGACATTACATTTCAATTTACATTAATATGGTTAATATATTGATCATACCTATACATTATGGCTAATATATTAACCAAAAAAAGGAATTAAGTATGGATAAGGTAAGAGCATATTCTCATTACACAACAGATGCTATTGTATTGCTTGGTAAACTTATAAAACTTGCTAGAAAAGAAAGAAAATTAACCGAGCAAGACTTAGCAGATAGAGTGGGCATATCTAGAGGTACATTAAAAAGTATAGAAAAAGGTAGTCCTACTTGTAAAATAGGATTATTTTTTGAAGCCGCAACAATTGTAGGTGTAGAACTATTTAATTCTGAAAAGATGTCTGTAGCAATAAATACAGTTAGTGACAAGTTAACATTACTACCTAAAAGCATACACAACCCTAAAAAAGATGTAAAAGATGACTTCTAAGCAAAAATATACGGAAGCCTTTGTTTGGATTTGGTTGCCTAAGGAAACTGAACCTGTTGTTGCAGGACGTTTATATGTAGAAGGATCATCTCTATCATTCAACTATGGTAAAAGCTACCTAAAGCGTAAAAATGCTATTCCCATTCATGAAGAAGAACTCCCCTTAAAAGCAGGGGCAATTTATCCATTAAATGGTCTTTTAATAGCAAACTGTATTCGTGATGCATCACCCGATGCTTGGGGACGTCGTGTTATTATTAATAAAATACTAGGCTCTAGTGATACAGAACAGCTTGATGAGCTTACATATTTACTTGAATCAGGTTCTGACCGTATTGGTGCTTTAGACTTTCAACTATCAGCAACAGAATATAAGCCACGCTCGCCAGTTACTGCTAGCCTAGAGGAACTTCTAGATTCTGCGAAACGTGTTGAGGATGGGACTCCTTTAACACCTGAGCTAGACCAAGCTTTAAATCATGGTAGCTCTATTGGTGGTGCCAGACCCAAAGCCTTAATTGAAGATAATAATAAAAAGTATGTTGCTAAGTTTTCTTCAAGCACAGATTTATTCAGCTTTGTAAAAGGTGAATTTATTGCTATGCGATTAGCAGAAATTGTTAATTTAAATGTTGCACCAGTAATATTAAAAAAAGCATCTAATAAAGATGTACTACTAATTGAACGTTTTGATCGTATAAAAACAAATAGCGGGTGGCAACGTAAAAGCATGCTTTCTGCTCTTACCCTTTTTAAATTAGATGAAATGATGGCAAGATACGCTAGTTATGAAACTCTAGCAGAGATTATTCGCCATAGATTTAAAGACTCATCAAATACCCTGAAAGAACTTTTTAGTCGTATGACTTTCAATATCCTTGTAGGTAATACTGATGACCACGCAAGAAACCATGCAGCATTTTGGGATGGAGATATGTTTTCATTAACTCCTGCTTATGATATTTGCCCCCAAGGAAGGGCGGGAAATGAAGCATCACAAGCTATGCTTATTTCTGGTAATAATCGTATGAGTCAACTTGCAACATGTTTAAAATCTGCTAATCATTTTCAACTTTCTGTAAAAGAAGCAGTAAATATAATTGAAGCACAAATGATTGGTATTAGAGACAGCTGGGATGATGTCTGTACAGAAGCCAAACTAAGTGAAATTGATAAAAAACTCTTTTGGGGTAGACAATTCTTAAACCCATTTGCATTTCAGGATCTACCTGAAGATGCCAAATATTTAGAAGAGATAGCTAATGATATTCGCAGAAGGTAAAAGCAGTTTGAAAATAATTACCTACAGTGACTTACACCTTGAATTTGGAATAAAGTTTCAACTCTCTAAAAATAGTGATGCAGATTTAATGATTTTATCTGGCGACATTATCACATCAAATACTTGCGATTATTTACTAGATTTCCTTAAAGGTTGGGATAAACCTGTATTATACGTTATGGGTAACCATGAATATTATAATCCTTACAGCAATATATCTGAAATAAATTAAAATATTTCAAAATGGCTAAAAGGTAATTTACCAAATGTTACATTACTTTTAGATGAAGGTATAACTATTGATGGTATTAATTTCTTTGGTGGTACAATGTGGACAGATTTTGATAATCAAAACACCCACGCTATGCAAGTGGCTAAAAATCAAATAAATGATTTCAGGCTAATTGGAACAGGTATTGGTGGCGTTACAAAGCTTGATCCTCAAGATACAATTGATATGCACAATATTTTCACAAAAAAGATTATAAAATGGTTCAAAGAAGATTTAACTGGTACAAGAATTGTTATTACCCACCATGCACCAGTTATAAATCTAAATACTAAACATGCTAGTAGCCCCATACAGAATGCATTTAACTCACTTGATATGCTAGATATTATCAAAGAATATAAGCCAAGTTTATGGTTTTATGGTCATACTCATGAATGTGATGACCAAATTATAAATAATACTAGGGTTATTTCCAATCAAATGGGGTACTCAAAAAAGGCAGGAGAATATGAATGTAGAGATTTTTGCCCTCAAGGTTTTCCTATAACAATAAAATAATAATATTGCTATATATAAAGATCTCTTTTATTTACTCCAACTATTAGATAAAGCTTCAGCTTGCTTAAGTACAAGGTTAATCGCTTCTTTTTCTTGGTCGGGTGGGTATCTATAACGTTGCAATGTTCTTCTTACAAGAATACGAAGTTTTGCTCGCACACTATCACGTACCTGCCAATCAACTGTTGTAGAATTACGTAGCTTTTCAGTTATTTCTACTGCAATTTTTTTAAGTATTTCATCACCAAGCTCACGAGTGGCACTTTCATTATTTGCAAGAGCATCATAAAATGCAACTTCATCAGAATTAAGTCCTAGCTCAGATTCACGTTTAATATCATCTTGGAAATCCTTTGCCATTTGAATAAGTTCTTCAATAACCTGTGCTGTTTCTATTGCTCGATTATTATATTTCCTTAACGTTTCATATAAACGTTCTGAATATTTCTTTTCTTGGACAACATTGTTGCGTGTTTTTGACCTTATATCATCTTTTAAAAGTTTTTCTAAAAGCTCAACAGCCAAATTTTTCTCTGGCATTTGGCGAACATCTTCCAAAAACTCTGGCGAAAGCAAACCAATATTCGGTTTATCCAGTCCGCACAGATCAAAAACATCAGATACACCCTCTGCAATAACAGCATTATCTAATATTTGTTTTAAAGCAGAATTTTTTTCTTCTTGGCTAAGTTTTTTATCAACTGTTGTGAATTTTGTAATAGCAGCCTTGAGGGCGGAAAGGAACGCAATCTCTGTTATTAGTTCTTTAGCTTCATCTAGCGTAGAACATAAGGAATATGCTTTAGTCATAGCTAGTACAATATCTAGAAAGCGTTTTTTACCATCTTCTATTGATAGCAAATAGTTTGCTGCAGGAACTAAAAGGCTAGAAGCATCTGTTTCATAATCAGAGTAATCAAATCCTTCATTTCTGTTTGTTCTAGCAAATAAACCTCTCGCAGCATCCATTTTTTCTAATAGAACAGCAAAAGCCTCTTCTGCTCGTAAAGTTGGAGCACCTTTACCTTTTGCATCAGTGTATATTTTAAGAGCTTGTTTTAATTCATTAGCAATCCCTATATAATCAACAACTAAGCCACCGGGTTTATCTTTAAATACACGGTTAACACGGGCGATTGCCTGCATTAAATTATGCCCTTTCATAGGTTTATCAATGTACATAGTATTACAGCAAGGGGCATCAAAACCTGTCAGCCACATATCACGTACAATAACAAGTTTTAATGGATCGTTTTCATCTTTGAAGCGTTTTTCCAAACGTTTTTTAGTTTGTTTATTATAAATATGGGGCTGTAATAATTCTTTATCAGATGCAGAACCAGTCATAATTATTTTAATAGCACCTTTTTCTGGATCTTCATTATGCCAATCAGGACGTAGGGCAACAATTTCATTATATAAATGCACACAAATTTCACGGCTCATGCCAACAATCATGGCTTTACCATCCATTGTTTCGTTGCGTGTTTCAAAGTGAGAAACTAAATCAATAGCAATTTGTTCTAACCTAGGCTTGGCTCCTACTAATTTTTCAAGCCTACTCCATTCGCCTTTGGTTTTTTCTCGTGAATCAGCATCTTCTTCATCTTCAATAACTTCATCAACTTGGTCAGACAAAGCTTCTATTTCTTTACGGTTTAAATCAAGTTTAGCTAAACGAGATTCATAGTAAATTGGCACAGTTGCACCATCTTTAACTGCATCTTGAATATCATAAATAGAAACATATTCACCAAATACTGATCTTGTATCTTTATCTTCAAAGGAAATAGGTGTGCCTGTGAAGCCAATAAAAGCAGCATTAGGAATAGCATCACGCATGTGTTTTGCGTAACCATATTTATATGTGCCATCTTTATTTAGAGTTGCTTTTAAACCGTATTGGCTACGGTGAGCTTCGTCAGAAATCACCACAATATTATGTCGATCATTTAAAATTGGGTGTTCATCTTCACCTTCAAGAGGGGAAAATTTTTGTACAGTAGTAAATATAATTCCACCAGATTCACGTTCTGCTAATAAACGACGTAATTCATCTCTGTCATTTGCTTGTACAGGAGTTTGTTTTAGTAGTCCTATAGCGTTACTAAATGTAGTGAAAAGTTGGCCGTCTAAATCATTTCTATCTGTCACTACAAGCAGTGTTGGATTATTCATTTCTGCTTGCTGTAATAACATTCCAGCATAACAACACATGGAAATACTTTTACCAGAACCTTGAGTATGCCAAACAACACCAGCTTTTTTATCACCTGTAATATTAGATGCTTTTACTGTAGCCTTAACTGCCTCACGTACAGCATGAAATTGGTGATAACTAGCAATTTTCTTGATAATTTTTTCACCATCACTTTCAAACAGAATAAAGTAACGAATGTAATCTAACAGTAATTCACGATCAAAAAATCCACGAACCATAGTTTCCAATTGCCATTCAAGCATTGGTTGATCTTTTTCATTTTTATGGGTTCTCCAAGGTACAAAACGTTCCTGATTAGCGGTTAATGATCCCATTCGTGCGGTGTAACCATCACTTATAATATTTGCTTCATTGAATATAAACAAATCAGATATTTCATCTTTATAAGTTTGAATTTGGTTAAAAGCATCCCAGATATCAGCATGTTCATCTTTGGGGCTTTTAAGTTCTAGTACTGAAATTGGCAAACCGTTAATAAAACAAATAATATCAGGACGACGTGGTTGTTTAGAACCCGTAACCGTAAACTGATTTATCGCCATAAAGCGGTTATTATCTACCTTTTCAAAATCAATTAAAAATGCTGTATCATGTTTAACTTTATCATCTTTTTTATACTGAACAGATACGCCTTCTAATAACATTTTATGAAAAGCACGGTTATTGGTCATTAAATCCAAACTTTCAGGTTTTAAAACCTGATTAACAACCTGTTCCACACATTCTTCAGGAAGGTGAGGATTAATGCGAATAATGCTTCCAGTTAAAACTTCCCGCAACACAACTTCACGGTAATCACTCCGTGCGGGGTTATCGCTATCTGGGGCAATGTCTGGGCCATATATAACGTCCCAGCCACCTTCACGGAACCAGTCTAAGCAGTTGTTTTCTAGTTGTGTTTCGTTCATTTGTTCATTCCTTTTTCTCTGGGCTCTTGACAATTACATAAAGCATACCCATAATAGATGTAGAGGTTGGTCACTGCGTAGCGGGGGTTGACCTTATTTTTTAGGTAATATAACCAAGCCATATCCTGTTATTTCTCCTAGATGGTTTTTCCTCATTTTATCTTTTATAATATCCATATCCACCCTTGAAGATCTATTTAATATTCTTCTTGCTATTGGTGTTACTATTGCATCTGCAATTTCTAATCCTGCTAATTTATCTTCTTTTGTTTTTGTAGTTAATGTTTCTATTTTATTATTGATATCTTTAGCTTGCATAAAATATGTTCCAGAAACTTTAAGATTTAACCATGCTAAATCTAACTGTCTATCTAATGTTGAATCTCTTGCTTCTGCAACAATATGAGATTTCTTACCATTATTTACTTCAAAGCAAAATCTTTCTACTAAAATATTTAATGATAAGTGATAAGGATCTATAGCATCTAGGCCATATTTATCCATATGAGGTACCTTGTTTATTGCACAAGCTAGTATTTTTATATCTAAACTAGCAATTAATAAATTTAATTTCTCATAAAATTTTGCACAAAATTCACGTTCTTTCATACGTTCAAAACCATTTCTTTGTCTTGTGAAATCTGCTGTATGTAGGATAATGTCTGTTGTTTTAAACATTTCCATTTTAAATGTATTAAGTTTATCAGTCATTTCACCTAGCGCATATTCTCTTTGTGCAATAATACCACCTAATACAAATATAGGGTGTTGAGGATCAATTGCTGTTAAATTATGGTCACCAGATTCATCTAAAAATAATATTTTACTCACAATTGGATATCCTTAAATTTATGCCCCATCTAGTATCAAGGAACAAGTCTAAGCAGTTGTTTTCTAGTTGTGTTGTGTTCATTTAAGCATCCTTATATATTATAATTTTTTATGCTGCTAAATCTTTAATGATTTTATCTCTCGTACTCCATAGAACAGGTTTGATATCATAGTTGTTCAAAGCATCCATTAAACTGCTTGAAACGTTACGCTCATAATCATTTATAACTGCATATGCCTTGGAGTTTTCAGGGCGTGCTTCTTTTGTATCAATCCAATCAACAATAATAGAGTCTGCACTATTTCGTACAGGGTTATTAATTGTTTTAATAATTCTCTCTGGAGCTATTTTTGATTTTGGTATCAAGAAATCAAACTTACGCGCATAACCAGATCGTCCAGTAAAAGATATTTGTTCAGAATACCTAATATCTGAGTCATCCAACCAATTGCGAACATCTTCAAAAAATAGACTTGAAACATATGGCTCTGCTAAATAAAACATATCATTAACTGCGAGAATAGCCTGTAGTAGAGAGTGTTTACGTAAAGAAAAGTTATCTGGTGTAGCTTTTACCTGCAGAACT
Organism: Alphaproteobacteria bacterium; assembly: GCA_027005635.1. Lineage (GTDB taxonomy): Bacteria > Pseudomonadota > Alphaproteobacteria > UBA2136 > JALTLI01 > JALTLI01. The sequence goes on along the minus strand of JALTLI010000050.1, from coordinate 3,162 downwards.
CCATTTATATCTGATACACCATAACCATTTAAAGTTTGTTGCAATAGTTTTTTTCGTTTAGGACTATCAAGAGAACATCCTTCTTGCTCCAAACTCCCTATCGTTGCTCCGTCATCAGTTAAGAGGTAAGAATCTCCATCTTTTTTTAGGTAAATTTGAGTGTAATCATTATTTCTATCTAAATAAGGAGAAGTTATTTCAACCCAGTCACCTATTTCTTTCCATGCTGTTTTATCCTTTAACCAAGAATAGTAGTTTCCTATCAATTCATTAATATCAGTCATGAGAATAATCCTTTCATAAAATTAGGCATTTTATCAACGTTGCAGTATTTAAGGAAATCTTGAAGAGTTTCAAATGAATCATCAAGATTAGAAAAAGAGTCTGGTACTTCTTGAGCCCATCTAAGAGCGTAACCTTCACGATACAAGTGCAAATGTCTTGGACCAATTTCTTCACCATCAGGATTTCTATGAGGAGGTCCATCTAAATCTAATCTGGCTATTCCAATTACTTTACGTGCTCTGAAATGATGGTTACGTTTGTAAAGATTAATAGAATGGCGAGTATAATTTACAATAAAGAGCTCTTTCCCTGCTTCCTCTTGTAAGTGAATATCTAATGTACCACCAAGATCTGGCAAAGAAATAGCGTTATCATCAATAGAATTTTTTTTCATATCTAAAAGTATTTTACTCTCAGATTGTGTAAGAAGTATATCAACCATTTTTAATCTCCATTTTATTTAAGGTAGAAACATCAATTTCCCCAGAAAGGAGTTTGGGGAGGAGAGTGTCTCTGGTTTGGGTTAGTGTTTGGGATTGCTCTATATTATCTTCTTTAGTTTCATAAAATTTTGTAACTATATTGGTAAAACATTTAGCTAAAGCACCTGATGGAATAACAGTATCTTTAATAATAAACTCTGACCAATGCCTTCTATATTCTTGGAAGGTTTGTTTTCCTTGGATTGCGTAATAAACCCACATAGTAGGAAAGGCTTTACCTTTTAATGGAATTACATTTTGTGAAATATCAAATGGGTTACAAGATAGATATGTAACGCAGGTATGGTCACCAAAAATAAATAGTGGCTCTCTTGTTGAAGCTATAAAACCAGCCTCATCATTATGATGACCTAAAAGAATATCAGCACCTTGTTCATAAACAGGGATATTACCATATAATTCTACCTGTTTTTTTGTATAGCGCTTTGGTGGTTTTAATCGTTCTACAATATCACCTATTGACCCAACCTCCCAGCCTAGTGGAATACCCCCAAGTTCGCTGTCTTGCAGGGCAGAGGGGAAAAGTTGGGCTGTGGATTTTAGCTCTGCGTAGGATTTTGGTGTTTGGGTGCGGAGAAGTTCTAGCTCTGTGGGGGATTTACCGCTGATGGCTTGCATGGCGGCGAGGGTTGCTTCTTCTTCGTTTCCGCCTGTTTGTAATACTGCTATTTTTGCTTTTGTTGGCTCAAAATCCACAAACCAGCTTTTAAATACTGCTTGTGCCATCGCTTCTAGTGTTTCGTTTATTTTGCGGTTGTTTTCGATTCTGTCGTCTAAACTTTTTAATATACTAGCAATACGTTGTTGATTCTCAAGAGAAGGGAATTTGAACTCTAGGTTCTGAATATCTCCAACTTTTATACTTGGTTGCGCCGCCCCTCTATTCAAATTCATTAATATTTCTCTGCTATCTTTCAAAAGGTAATAGAGGTATATATTATCGTTCTTATTATTACAGCGGAGCCCTATTGTATTTTGTATAATGACGCATTTTTGGGAAGGTGTTATTGCTACTTTGCCATACCCATTACCAACTAGAGTTATAAGAACATCATTTCTTTTGATGTGCTTTCTAATAAATGAATTATATGTTTCTTCATCTATAAAACGTTTAATATTATTTAAGTTAGGCACCCCTTCGCTAGTTATTAAGTAATTATCAATTACAGGTATGCCTGCATCTGCATATGATTTGGGGTTTCTTCCACGATTATCAATAATTAGTTCTAGAGTATCTTTAAGGCTCATTGCTTTCCACTCACTCATCAAGCAACCTCCAATATCTGATTATCATGGTTCCAAGCATTCCATGTGGAGATAACTTTCATTTTTCCGCTTTGTTTAAAATACCAGTTTTGTAGGTTCTTACGTTGCTTGCTAGATAAACAATCGCCACCTTTTGTTATTTCACATGTTCCCATATCAATAGACAATTTATATTCTGGTGTTTCAATATGAAAATGTGGTGGGTTATGATCTGCATATACTTGAATATCACCAATTTTATGAAGTGTATCTACAAGGGCTTTACGCTCCATAACAAAGCCAAAGGCAAGAATATCTATAATGTCTGATACAATCATTTCTGAAAAATCCTTTTTCATGATGCTACCTTCTCCATCTCTGGTTTTACTAAAACAGCGTAATTTTCTACCTGTTCAGCTAAATAACAAACAATAGAAATCTCTCTTAACGCTGTTTCTTTAGTTATTGGTACGGTTGCGTGCATATGTACTTTACGAATACTTTTAGCAAAACCTTCTAACATATCAATAACTCCGCTTTCAGCATTGGTTACATGGCTTGGTGTCATATTTTGAAAAATTAATTTGGGTGTTTTTCCACGAAATACTTTTTGTATTAAGTTTGTTCCATCGCTATCTACATAAGATTTACGGCGTATAATATCAAAAAGGCATATAACAGCATGACGTACAGCAGAAGTATAATCTTCTGAATTAAAAGCTTTTGAAGATTTCTTTTTAACTTCTTCATTAAAATTTAAATCTTTAAATTCTTTAGGCGTAAGTTCTGGAAGATTTGAAAATGTTTCAGCTTCTTTAGGTAATGGGATTTCTTTTTTTGGGGTTTTAATAACAAACTCATAGAAAAGATATGCGGCACCAAGAAAACACGCACCACCTATAATCCATTTTACCGAGCTATCAGAAATTTGAATATTAATATTTGGTGTTGTAATGCTAGAACTCATTCTATATCTCCCTGTAATTCTGCATGAGTAAATAATACTTCCATAGAGTCATCAACATGATTTTTTAATGGTGGATAATCAATTAAATCATACACAGCTACATCAACACTTACGGGAAGGTTGCTTGCATCAAATAATGTCCATATACGATCTAGTGTTGGC
>JALTLI010000049.1 GCA_027005635.1 Alphaproteobacteria bacterium | reverse complement strand
CCATAAGTATCATTAATAGGTTTAAATTTATTAAGGTCTATGAAAAAAAGTGAAATATTTTTATCAGTATTTATACTTTTAAGTTGTGTTAAAAAGTGGGTACGATTAGATAAGCCAGTTAAGCTATCACATGAAGATATTTTCTTGAAATAATTATCTTTAATTATTTGGGCTGTGGTTATTTTTATAGGTAGTTTGTTTTCTTTATCATTAACTATATCTTGTAATAGTTTTAATGATATTCCTAGAGATTCTGCACTACGTATATCGTCATCACGGCAAAATATAGTTGTGTTTATAACAATATTTCTTATTTTTTCTATATCATTTTTATCTTGTATATTTTCATCCGTATAACGGCGGACAACAATAATAATACTTCCAATAATAATTAGTACATTAGCTACAATTAATGGAAAAGTTAGATTAACATTATATTTAGTTAAACCTAATGGTGCGGCTGCAAATTCAAATAGCATTGTTACAAATGGAGTTAAAGCAATGATACACATAAATATTTCAGATTTAACTTTTTGAATGGATTTAAATTCTAAATATCTTAGAGCTGTAACCCCAAAACACCCATAGAATGCCGCAAAAATAAATAGTTTCCAATTGTAAAAATCTTGCAAGGTAGGTACAAAATCTGGTGTATATCCAACTATATTACCTATGGTTGCCCCAATTAGGAATAGCATGAAAAATATAAAAGCTGTGGCAGATAATATATATCCTATAACGCTGAAATCTTGTAAATATGTTTGAGCCTCATAACCTACATCATTTAATTCAATACTAAAATAATAAATACTTTTTGATATGCTTAATGCTATAGCAAGGAATATAACATAGCCTAAGTTTTCATCTATACCCATAATAACAATGGCAAGGCCAGCAATAATAAAAGGAACTCCTATAATACCTTTTCCCAAAGTATTTCTACCCAAGAAGAAATAAGCCCCAATTAAGGTAACAAGAATACTTCCATGAGCAAGTAAAACTGCATCCGTTGCAGTGATATAACGGAGCATATAAAGAAATATTGCGCATTCAAGGATAAATGTTATTCCATAAACCCAAGTATATATGGATTTCATGGCTGGTAATGCTAAAGGAGTTTTACCTCCTGTTAAAATCATAGTAGCCCCACCAAATAACATGGCCGTTGCCATAAATAAAAACAGGTGAAAATCAAATCCAGCAACAGCTTTAAAGTAAATATTAAATAACGAGTATAATAATACTGCTAAAATTGCGAGGGTGAATCCTTTTAAAGTAGATACCATAATTTTACTCAAATATAGCTGGAATAAAATAATGCAAGGCTACAGCTACCCCTTGTAGTATTAATAGAGTAAGAACGACAGATAAGGTAATAGTATGAATATAAGCTGCTTGATTATCAACCTTCCTTCTTCCTGTGGATTTATTTGTTCTTTTATTATAATTTTTAGCTAGTTCTTTGTTATTTTTTATACGCCTTAAATCATTTTCATTACGACGTTCAGAAGTATCACAGTCTTTCTCTTTGACTGCTTTTAATTTTCTAATATTACTTTTTTTATTATTTTTAACCAAAATGAACCTTTTTACCCTTACTATGAATAGCCCCAAGAAAAGTAGACCACCATGTAATG
>JALTLI010000048.1 GCA_027005635.1 Alphaproteobacteria bacterium | reverse complement strand
GCTATTTGGTAGTGGTATTATATTTTTAAATATAGTTAAATAACCGGCTAAAATAACTGCAAGAAAAACTATTTTAAGCGCTAGATAAATATTTGATTTTGTTACTGAAATATCCATTTTGTTGCGTAAAAAATATAATTGTAAAATTAAGCCGAACCAAGCTGAAATACTAGTAGCTAAAGCCAATCCAACATGGGCAAAATATTGCATTAAAATAAGATTAAATACTAAATTTATAAGTAATGATAGGCTGGCAATTTTTACAGGTGTTTTTGTATCTTCTAAAGCATAAAAAGTTGTAGATGTAATTTTTAAGGCAATAAATGCTGGTAAACCTATTGCATAAGCAGAAAGTGCAAGCCCGCTTTTTTCTGCACTTTCAAAATTAAAGGATCCACGCATAAATAATGTTTGCATAATTTCTACAGAAATAAAAGAAAGTCCAATAGCACATAATATGCTAATTATTGCCGAATATTTGAATGATTGTTTAAATGTTTTAATTGCGGTATTATTATCACCAGATTGTATCATTTTTGCAAGGCGAGGAAGAAGTACAGTTCCAAGAGTAATTCCAATTAATGCAAGTGGAAGTTGGTTTAATCTATCTGCATAAAATAAATATGATATCGAACCAGTTGCAAGTGTTGAAGCAAGAAACATATCTATTAATGTTGAAAGCTGTAAAACTCCTACACCTAAGCTTGCAGGTCCTAATCTGCGTATTAATGTTTGTGTTTTTTCATGAATGGGAGGCCAAGAAAATTTCAGGGGAAAATCTATTTTATATAGAGTATATGCCATTAATATTGCCTGTAACAGCCCACCAAAAGGTACTGCAATAGCAGTTGCAACTGCATTATTAACCCCAAAATATGGTAGTAAAAGCATACATAGTAAAAATGATATATTTAAAAGTGCAGGTGCCATTGCTGCACCTGCAAATTTACCAAAAGTATTGCTAATACCCCCAGCAAAACTAACAAAAGTTATAAATGGTAAGTAAGGAAAAGTTATCCGTGAAAGAGTTGTAGCTAGCTCTAATTTTTCAGGATTATTAACAAAGCCAGGAGCAATAATAGATACAATTATTGGCATAAATATTTCTGCTAAAATTGTAATAATAACCAGTATAATAAATAACATAGTAAAGGTAGCATTACTAAATTTTTGCACCTCTTTTATATTATTTTCACCCTTAATAGATGAAAAAAGTGGAATAAAAACAACGTTAAACGCACCTTCTGCAAAAAGTCTGCGTAGCAAGTTTGGTATTTTAAATGCAACAAAAAATACATCTGCAACATAGCTTGTTCCAAGTGTTCCAGCCATTACTACATCTCTAAAAAAACCTAAAATTCTTGAGCCTAAAGTGCTAGAACTAACTACAAAAAATGACTTAATTAGAGACATTTACGCGCCCTTTACCATAGATTTTAGGTCGTATAGTAAATCATGTGCCTCTCTGGGCGTTAAATCATCAACTAAAATTGTATGCAAAGCCTCTTCCACCTTGGATTTCATTGCTGTTTGTGGCTGAGCATTGAAAAAATTCATTTGTGGGCTTATTTGTTCTCCTTTTGCCCCTGATTTTTCTAGCTGAGATAAAATATCTGCTGCTCTCTTCGTTACTGAGCAAGGCAAACCAGCTAATTGACCAACATGAATACCATAAGATCCAGGTGATGCACCTTGTTTAATTTTATGCAGAAATATTATTTTATCTTCCCATTCTTTTGCTGCTACATGGTAGCACTTAAGTTTAGGAAAATCTTCGGCTAATTTTGTCATTTCATGGTAATGGGTCGCAAAAATTCCACGGCATTTATTGTGTATTAATAAATGTTCAACACATGCCCAAGCTATTGATAAACCGTCATAAGTTGCAGTTCCTCTACCAATTTCATCTAATACAACAAGGCTTCTTTGGGTTGAATTATTTAAAATATTTGCAGTTTCAACCATTTCCACCATAAAGGTTGATTGCCCTTTACTTAGCTCATCAGCTGCACCAATTCTGGTAAATATTCTATCAACTAAACCAATATGAGCTTTATCAGCAGGAACAAAATATCCCATATGAGCAAGGATTGTAATTAATGCATTTTGTCTTAAAAATGTTGATTTACCTGCCATATTTGGGCCAGTTACTAGCCAAATTTCACATTCAGAAAGGCTGGAATTATTTGGTATAAATTCATTTTCAACTTTTTCAACAACAGCATGACGCCCATTTTCAATTTCAAAAGCATAGCTATCATCTATAATTGGTTGGTTATAATTTTGACAATCAGCAAGTTCACCACCTGCAACTAAAACATCTAGCGCAGCTAAACTTTCTGCAGCATCAAGAAGCATATTTACTTGTGATTTTATCATATTTACAAGTTCTGCAAAAATCTCTAATTCTCTTTTTAAACAATAAGCTTCGGCAGATGAATATTCGCGCTCTAGTTCCATTAATTCACTGGTGCTAAAACGCTGGGCATTGGTTGTTGTTTGTCTATGAATATAGTAATCTGGGATTTTATCAACATGGCTTTTTGTTACCTCAAAAAAGTATCCCCATACTTTATTATACTTAATTTTTAAAGATGATATACCGGTTCTTTCCGCTTCTTCTCTTTCTAAATCTTTTAATAAAGTCAAGCCATTAGTTGCTATATTTTTATATTTGTTCAATTGTTCACAGTAATCATTTTGGATAAATCCTCCATCACGAGCAAGTAATGGTAGTGTATCATTTATTAGCGCATTTTTAAGAACATTTGAAAGTTTATTAAAATGAGAAAAGCTGTTTATATAATTTTTTATAGTATCATTATTTTTATACTTTTCTAGGTGACTAGTTAGCTCTGGTAAAAGAGAAAGAGTGTTACTTACAGCTTGTAAATCTCTTGGTCCACTTCTATCTAGAGTTATTCTACTAATTGCACGGCTTATATCTGCTGTTTGTTTTAAAATTTCACGAATATATGAACGGCTTGCAAAATCATTTTTAAATTCTTTAATAACATTTTGTCGTTGCTTAATAAGGTTTATATCTTGCAAAGGGGAAGTTATCCAGTTTGAAAGTAGCCTAGCTCCGCAAGATGTTACAGTTTTATCAATGGCATCAAATAGGCTATTTTTCTTTTCACCTTTAAGGGTTTTTGTTAGTTCTAAATTATGCCTTGTGGCAGCATCCATGTATAAAAAGCTATTTGATGCAATAGATTTTGCAGTTTTCAAGCTTGGAGTTTTATCAATTTGAGTTTTATCAATATAACCAAGAAGTGCAGAAACCACAGTTTGCTGAGCTATATTAGGATAAGTTTCATCGCTTGGTTTAACAACAAACAAATCATTTTCTACTATAGTAATTATATTTTTATAGTAATTTAGATCACTGTCATGAAGCTTTAGAAAACTTTTAGTAGTAATAATTTCTTTAGGGTTTAAGCGGGCAATATCAGCTTGGATTGTATCAATAGAAGTATCTGTTACTAAAAATTCTCCTGTAGATAAATCACTCCAGCTAATTGCCATTTTACCTTTTAAGCTATGAATTGCTACAAGATAATTATTTTCCTGAGAATTTAACATGCTATCTTCAGTTAACGTTCCTCCTGTGTAAATTCTTACCACTTCACGTTTTACTAATGCACTGTTTCCTCTTGCTTTTTTTGCTTCAGCAGGGGTTTCAGTTTGTTCACATAAGGCTACTTTTTTGTTGTGTTTAAGAAGTTTTGCAATATAGCTTTCTGCGGCATGAAATGGTACTCCGCACATAGGTATACCCTCAACTTCTTTACTTGAACGACGCTGAGTTAGGGTTATATCTAAAATAGATGCCGCAATTTTAGCATCTTCTGCAAATAATTCGTAGAAATCTCCCATACGATAAAACACTAAGAAATCAGCATGTTGTGCTTTAATTTCTTTGTATTGTCGCATCATTGGAGTTTCTTTGATAGCCATCAGAAAATTCTCTTTATTTATATTTATCTGACTATACATAATTTCAGCTTAAATATGAAGTAATTTATTGTTTTTAGTGTTTGAAATGTTATAGTTAGCCTATGGATTATTCAGAAATATACAAATTTTTAGAGCCTCTTTGTAAAAAAGCAGGAGCTATCGCACTTTCACATCAACGTGAAGGAATAAAGGTTAATCGCAAAAATGATAAAGAAGAAATTTTAGCCGTAGTAACAGCAGCAGATTTAGAAATTGATACTTTATTAAAAGAAACTTTAACAAAAAAATACCCAGATTTTGGATGGTTAAGTGAAGAAACAGAAGATAATGCTAATCGCCTAACAAAAAAACATGTTTGGGTTGTTGACCCTATTGATGGTACAAAATCATATATTGATGGTACGGGTTATTATGCTGTTTCAATTGGTTTAGTTTGTGATGGTACCCCAGTTTTAGGTATGATTTATAACCCTGCAAAAGGTGAAATGTTTGCTGGTTATAAAGGTAGTGGGGTTTTATTAAATGGCAAAAAAGTTTGGGTTAATTATAAACAGAAAATTCAAGATGCGACTTGTTTAATTAGTTTTAATGAATATACAAAAGGTTTGTGGGATAAATATAGTTCTACTTTAAAGTTAAAAGAGGTTCATTCAATTGCTTATAAACTTGCAACATTATCTATTGGTAAAGGTGATTGCATGGCAACTTTAAAGCCTAAAAGTGAATGGGATACAGCCGCAGGTCATTTACTTTGCCTAGAAGCAGGTTTGAAAATTACAAATTTAGCTGGTGATGAAGTTACTTACAATAATAAAAATGTTGAAGTTCAGGGCTTGGTTATTGCTCCGAAAGATTGGCAAAAAGAATTGCAGGAGCTTTTAAGTTAAATCGCTATATTTAAAAAAGTAAACCCGCCTTGGGAGGGCGGGCTTTTAGGGTTGTTTGGGTATTTGCTAAATAAAGGGAATATCAGGGTAGATAATCTCTAAATTCTAAATTCTTATAGATAGTAGGATTAATTTATTGTATACATAAAACTGACAGCCTAATCTAATTCTTCTAAAACTGTCAGTTGTTCTGGGTGGGTTAGGGTTATTAATGTGCCGTTAACAGGCTTTAAACGCCCTCTTACCCTTACTTTTTTTAATTTGTAATAGGTTAGTGGGTTTATATTTTTCTGTTTGAACTTTGTCAGGAATTTTGCAGGTATTTCTAAGCTGAAATCTGTTCTCCAGTCTGTCCCAAAATTTAAATAAGTGATACCTTTTACGTATGCTGTATTAAGAATTCTTCCTTCTACTATGTTAAATTGACCTATTTTACTATCATCTACAGGCTTTGTTGCATCTAGTATTTGCCAGCGTGGTAGGCTCCATATACCTAATTTTGCATCTCTTGCATGTTGTTCTATGGGGTAAAGTTGTTCCGCTTTAAAAGCATTATCAGGAAAACTATAAACATGAGCAAGCCCCTTGCGCACCATATGTGCATTAATCCATTCTCCTTGCATATTATAAACATGGGCAAGTAAACGATTATATCTATCAAATTTTTGTTTTCCAAAAATAAGATGTATTTCTGTTTGTTTAGGTAATTTACGTCTAAGTTCTTTTGCTGCTTTTATACCAAATGGTTGAGATTTTTCACCTTTTTTATGGGCTATTTCTGGAGTATTTATATCTAATAAGCGAACATAATCACCGTCTGTAGTTAAAATTGTATCGCCATCTACTACTCTTGCTACTTTAGTGTAATCATCTTCTGCAAAGGCAAAAGGGATAAGGTAAATTGCTATAATAAGCTGTAAAATATATTTCATAATTAAAATATTAACATGAGGTATTGATTCGTCAAGGAAAACAGGGCAATATATAAAAACACCTACAAAGATTAAAAAGCTTGTAGTGGTTATTAATTAATATAAAGGAAGTAAAATGCAAATTCGTAACGAAAAACCAGAAGATAGGGCTGAAATTGCTACTTTGATTGCTCGTACATATATGAGTGATGGGGTAGAAGTTATTGAAAAAACTGGTATTTTGCGTGATATGCCTGCTTATGATACAAAGCATACATTTGTTGCAGAAGAAGATGGTGAGATGCTTGCTTATGCATTATTTACATTATTAAAAGTTGGTGATAATGGTGAGGCCCTTTTACTTGCTCCTTTGGCTATAGATACAAATAAAGAGTTTGATATTGCTGGCTTTTTAAGTGAAATTTTTGAAACACTTAAAAACCAAGGGCATAATTATATTTTAATGCATGGAGACGTTAATCAATATAAAGATTTAGGATTTGTTGACGCTAAAAAAATGGGAATTGATGATGGTTTAAGCGTTGAAGGTGTTGATTTAATGATTAAAAATATATCTGATACACCAGTTACCGAAATAGGAATGGTTGATTTGCCAGAATGTTTACGTAGCAATAGTGCTTCTGCTTAAATCTCTAGCGGTCTTATAGTTCAACTGGATAGAACGGTAGCCTCCTAAGCTTCAGATCTGGGTTCGAGTCCCGGTGAGATCACCACAATTTTATTTAAGATAAAAATATGAATAACAAAATAACATACGCAAAAACAATTAGAAACGCAGATGGAGGTCTGTTTTCTGAGGAGTTTGATGATATTTATTTTAGCAAAGAAGATGGGTTTCAAGAAAGTTTACACGTATTTTTTAGGAATAATAACTTACCAGAAAGGTTTACAACTGAACAAGATTTTAGAATACTTGAAACTGGTTTTGGTACAGGGTTGAATTTTTTAATTGCTGTTAATCTATGGCAAAAAAATAATATTTTTAAAAATAAACTTCATTTTGTAAGTGTTGAGAAATATCCTTTAAGTAAAAAAGATATGCAATACGCATGGCAATTTTTTCCTGCAGAACTAACTACAAATGAAGATATATTCTTTAAGCAATATAAAAACTTAACCGTTGGGTTAAATATATTGGAATTTAAGGGTGTTGAGCTAAGTTTGTTTGTTGGCGATATTCAAGAATTTCTACCCCAAATAAAAACTAAAATAGGTAAAGTAGATAGCTGGTTTTTAGATGGATTTAGCCCAAGTAAAAACCAAGAAATGTGGCAAAAAGATTTATTTATAAGTATGAAAAATAATA
>JALTLI010000047.1 GCA_027005635.1 Alphaproteobacteria bacterium | reverse complement strand
GGTAATGTTGCAGTTAACTTAGCAACTTTGGGCGTTACACCATTACTTATTGGTAGAGTTGGTAATGATGATGCACAAAAAAAATTATTTGATATGAGCAAGGAAAGTAATTTTTCTACAGACTATCTTGTTAAATCTACAGTTCCTACCATTAGCAAAACAAGAATTACTTCTCAAGGACAGCAAATTGTTAGAGTTGACGAAGAAGAAATAACAAAGCTAAGTGAAATTACCCACAAAGAAATCATTAATAATTTAAAAGAAATCCGTAAAAAAACCAGTATTATTATTATTTCTGATTACGACAAAGGACTAATTGATAATACTCTACTTAATGAAATAAAAAAAATATGGTCCAAACAAAGTGGAGGCATGGTTTTAGTTGATCCGAAGCCACGTAAGGATATTTCTTACAATGGAGTTACTTCAATGACACCTAACGCAAAAGAAGCACTAGAAATGCTAGATGACGGCACAAAGATTATTAAAGATGATGAAACCGCAGAACATGTAGTAACTTCACTAGCTAGCAAATTTAATTTAGATAGCCTACTTATGACTCGCTCTGGTGATGGTATGACACTATTTAATAATGGTAAAGTAGAACATCATAAACCACTAGAAAAGCACGAAGTAAGAGACGTTTCTGGCGCTGGAGATACAGTTATTTCTGTTCTTGGGGCATCTATAGCAGCTGGCTTACCTATAAGCGAAGCTGTTGATTTAGCTAATTTATGCGGAGGAATAGTTGTTTCTAAATCTGGTACAGCAAGTGTTAGCTGGCAAGAGGTTGTTGAAGGGTTAAAACGAACAAACAAACTATTTTCTAATAAGTTAAATAAAGCTGGCTAACTATAAATTACATTCTTTTTGATCAGAGCAATACAAATCATGAAGAGTTTCAAATATTTTAAGTATTTTAGTATCTGATATTTGATAATAAATAAATTTACCTTCTCTTTCAGTGGAAACTATTTCTGCATTACGCAATTTTGCAAGATGTTGAGATAGGGCAGATTGAGATAGATTTAAATTATCTTCTAATTGACCAACAGTAAGCCTATCTTGGGATAAAATACATAAAATCATTAAGCGTTCAGGATTAGCAATACTTTTAAGTACCACAGATACCTCATTTGCTTTAGATTTTAAATCATTCGTTAATGTTTCCATATTGTTATTATATATTAAAAAAATGTATTTATACAAGTATTTATTTGTTTTTTATCAATATGTATTTAGTTTAGCTTTATATTTTATTAATATAAATCGCTATACATATAAAAAACTAGGTTTTTAGGCTTAAAAGTGGTATTATTTGCTAGTTATAAAAGGAGAACAAAAATTGGATACTAATACCTTGAAAAATGAAGAAAATATCACTCAGCCAGCAATAGTAAATGAAGAAGATTATTCCGCTGATTCGATTAAAGTTTTAAAAGGGCTTGATGCCGTTCGTAAACGCCCAGGAATGTATATCGGAGATACAGACGATGGTTCAGGCTTACATCACATGGTATATGAGGTTGTAGATAATGCTATTGATGAATCTTTAGCTGGTCACTGTGATAAAATCACCGTTACAATTCATTTAGATGGTTCTGTTTCAGTAACAGATAACGGGCGTGGTATTCCAGTTGGTATCCATACAGAAGAAG
>JALTLI010000046.1 GCA_027005635.1 Alphaproteobacteria bacterium | reverse complement strand
ATTTTATCTTCTTTTTCTGTTCAGGCAGATGTAAGCCAACCCATGCCACCGCAACAAAAAGTGCAGGAAATACAATATGTTTACTGTAGTGATAATGTTGAAGAAAGAAAATTCAGCTTTACTACAACTTATGCCCTAAGGCAATTTATTGCCATGGTGCATAACAGTAAAACGTTAAGTATTCAGTATTCTTGCCAAAAAATAACATGGTTATAAAGCTTACGGGCTTGTAATCTGCTTTTTTGTTCTTATATTTATATTGCTTTAACTTAATTTTTTTTAACCATGGTAACCTATAGGAGATCACCATGAAAAACTTATCAATTGTAGTATTATTTGTTTTATCCTCTTTTTCTTTTTCTGCTGCGCAAGCGGCAGAGGTTACCACCATTGCTGGTGCTAACTTTGTTGAAAAAGCAGGAGACTACATCTGCATTAATGCAGATGATGATTCCACCCTGCAAGCGGCGTTTGACGCCGCTGAAAAAACAGCGTTTATAACGCTGAAAGGGCTTCCCCGTATTGTTAAGGTGGGGAGTGAAAACATAACTGTGCAAATATGCCTTAATGGCATTGCATTTACTGACTAAAGCACCCCAGCGATAGCCACTACTTAAAAGTAGTGGCTTTTTTATTGCCTAAATATAGCATTCAAGTTATAAATATAGTATGAGCAAAAAAATTATTTTAAGTGGCATTCAGCCCAGCGGACAGCTTTCTATTGGTAATTACCTAGGAGCAATCAAAAACTTTGTAAATTACCAAGATACTTACGATACTTATTACTGCATAGTGGATCTCCATGCAATAACAGTGCGTCAAAACCCCGTGGCATTAAAAGAAAATTCCTATGCCTTAGCTGCATGGTATTTAGCTGCTGGTTTAAACCCTGAAAAATGCTCTATTTTTATTCAAAGCCATGTTACTGAACATGCTGAAATGGGTTGGATACTTTCTACATTTACTCAAATGGGTGAACTTGAACGTATGACTCAATTCAAAGATAAAGCAAATCAGCACAAACAAAATATTAATGCAGGGCTGTTTACTTACCCTGCTTTAATGGCTGGTGATATTTTACTTTACGGAACAGATGTTGTGCCTACAGGGCATGATCAAAAGCAACACATTGAACTAACCAGAGATATTGCTAAACGTTTTAACGGAATTTATGGCGATATTTTAACTGTTCCGGAACCTTTTATCCCTAAAGTTGCTGCCAGAATTAAAGATCTCCAAAATCCACTTAAAAAGATGTCAAAATCATCTGATGGTGCGGGTACTATCTTTTTAAATGAACCATTAAAATCAATTGAGAAAAAAATAAAACGCGCAGTAACAGATAACGAAATGAATATTGCTTACGATGAAAAAAACCAAGCAGGTCTGGCCAATTTAATGGGTATTTACGCAGCCTGTGAAAATAAACAAATTGAAGAAGTTTTACCACTATTTGAAGGTAAAGGTTATGGAGATTTAAAAAAAGCAGTAGCAGAAAAAGTCATTGAAATACTAGAGCCAATGCAAAACCGTTATAACGAATTAATGAATGATAAAGCTGAACTTGATAATATCCTTAAAAAAGGCGCCGAAAAAGCCAGAGCAAAAGCATCTCCAACCTTAATTAAAGTTAAAGAAGCTGTTGGATTTATAGCCCCTAGCTAAAACAAGGATAAAATGAAAAAATTCAATAAAAACAAATTAAAACCAGCGCTACTTATGGTGCTATTTTCTATTGCTATTTTTATGGTGCTTATTGGCGCTGCATCACAATTTACAGAAATGGAAAAATTAAAAACTCAACTGGCAAGTATTGGCGCTGAAATGTGGGTTGGTTTACTGTTTCTTGGCTTAGTTAATTTTTTCTTTAGAGGCTACAGATGGCATTTTTTAGCTAATACACTTAACTTAAATATTCCGTTTAAAAAGATGGCGTTATATTATGCTTGCGGTTTTGCCCTAGTTACCACCCCCGGAAAAATTGGTACAGCATTAAGAATGTGGCTAATTAAAAAACATCATAATATTGATTTAGCAAAAACTGCCCCCATAATGTTAATGGATCAACTAACTGATTTGATTGCATTAATGCTATTTGCCTTAATTGGTTTGTTTGCTTTTAAATATATAGGTATTTCATTATTTTTAGCAGGCGGTTTTTTATGTGGAGTAATTTTATTATTATATAAACCTAAACTTATTTTATTTATTCTAGATAAAATGAGCAGTTTATTAAATAAACCTAAATTTTTTGAAAGCTTAAAAGATATTATAATCACTACAAAAGCATTGCTTTCACCATATGTTTTTTCTACCACTACTTTGTTTGCTGGTATTGGTTGGGCAGCTAGTATTTATTCATTTTATATATTAATTCAACATCTTGGAGGAGAAATAAACTTACTAACCGCAACTTTTATTTATACCAGTGCCATAATTTTAGGTACATTAAGCATGATGCCTGGTGGGCTTGGTACTGGTGAAGTTATTATGGTCGGTTTACTTATAGGTGTTGGTGTACCAAACGATGTTGCAATTATTTCTACAGCAGTTATTAGGCTGGTAACACTTTGGTTTGCCGTTGTAATTGGTTTTATTTTCTTGCCTTTTGGCTTAAAAACTGCCAAAAAGATTACATGAGTAAAAAGAAAATCAGTTTAGCAATTATTGGTCGCCCAAATGTGGGTAAATCAACCTTGTTTAATATTTTATCTGTTAATGAAAAAGCCATTGTTGCACCAGAAGCTGGTATTACCAGAGACAGCCGTATAACAGAAGGAAAACTTGGTGATTTAACCTTTGATATTATAGATACCGCAGGGCTAGAACTTGGTGAAAAAGGTATGGCTGGTCAACTTAATATTTTGGCTCAAAAATCATTAGAAGGCGCAGATGTTCTATTATTTATGATAGATGGAACAATGGGCGTAACCGAAGAAGATAAAAATTTAGCACGCCTAATACGCAAAACAGGTAAGCCAATTATTTTAATGGTAAATAAAATGGATACCAAGCTAGCTGAACAAATGTTCGGAGAAAGCTACACTTTAGGCTTTGATAAAATTGTGCCATTAAGCGCTGCTCATCACGATGGTTTAAGTGAGCTAGCTGAAGCACTAGAAGAGCTAGAAGTACCTGAAATTGAAGAAGACCTAGAACCAAAAGAAAAATATTTAAAACTAGCAATAGTTGGTAGACCAAATGCAGGTAAATCCACATTAGTAAACTCATTACTTAAAGATGAAAGAATGCTAACAGGCCCAACTGCTGGCTTAACCCGTGAAAGCATTGGCACAATGTGGGAGCATGAAGGGCAAATAATTGAATTAGTAGATACCCCTGGTATTCGTAAAAAAGCCAAGGTTACTCAAAAAATTGAAAAAATGATGGTATCTGATGCTATTAAAGCCATTGATAAAGCCCATTGTGTTTTATTACTTTTGGATTCAACTTGTCCATTTGAAAAACAAGATGCAACAATTGCCGATTACGTTTTAAAAGAAGGTAAGCCATTAATTATATTAATGAATAAATGGGATATTGCTGAACAAAAAGAAACTTTGCTCCGTGAAATGAAGTTTGTTTTGGAAAAAGGTTTAGCCCAAGTTAAGGATACACCTATTTTAAGTATTAGCGCCTTAAGCGGTAAAGGCATAGATAAAATTATGCCTGAAGTTGTGAAAATTCATAAAGTATGGCAAACACGTTTACCAACCGGTCAGCTTAATCGTTTTATTGATAATGTTTTAATGTATAACGCCCCGCCCGTACGTAGCGGTAGAAGAATTAAAGTAAAATATATTAGCCAAGTTAGTACTTGTCCGCCAACTTTTGGGGTTTGGTGTAATGTTCCTAAGGCTTTACCAACCAGTTACTTACGTTTTTTAAGTAATCAAATTCGTAAAGAATTCAAACTTGATGGTGTTCCTATTCGTATGAATGTTAAGGGTTCTGATAATCCTTATTCTGTAAAAATAAATAAAAAGGCTCATCAATAAGGCTAATTTTAATAATCATAGTGATTTAAACTATATTTTAATATTATTTTATAGTAATTTAATTGGATAATAAAAAAGGTTATTTAAAAATGACAATAAAAAATACATTATCTGAATATGGCTCTGTAACTAAATTCTTCCATTGGGGAATATTTATTATATTTGTTTGCATGTTTATTATTGCAGAAATTATGATGGATATGGATAAAGGCCCAGATAAATGGCAATTATATGGCTTACATAAATCTACCGGATTAATTGTATTTTTTATTATTTTAGCTCGTATTTTATGGAAGCTAGTTAATATTGCACCTGTATTACCTAATACCATGAATTCAAAACAAAAAATGATAGCTCATACAATGCATTTTATATTATATATTTGTATGCTTGCTTTGCCTATTAGTGGTTATGTGATGTCTATGGCTGGTGATTATGGTATTTCTTTTTACGGCTTATTTGATGTAGTTAATGTTTTACCAATTAACAAACAACTAGCAGATATAGCCCACGAAATACATGAAATAGCTGCAACTGCTATTTATATTTTAATACCATTACATATTGCAGCCGCTGTTTATCATCACAGAGTTTTAAAAGATAACTTACTAACCAGAATGATGCCAAAAAGAAAAGATTCTTAAAATGAAAAAAATTATAATATTACTATTACCGCTTATACTAACTGCTTGTATAACTACACCAGAACCAAAAAAAGCAATAACTAGTGATGTTGAAACATTATATAATACTGGTATAAATCAAATAAAATCTGGTGATTACCAAACTGCTATTGAATCATTTGAAAACTTAGAGCGCCAATATCCTTATTCTCAATGGGCAACTCGCGGGCAAACAATGGTAACATACGCAAACTTTAAAATGGGTGAATATGATGAAGCCATTTTAACAGCAGAGCGCTTTATACGTTTACACCCAGGCTATAAAAACCTAGATTATTTATATTATTTACGTGCATTATCATTTTATTATCGTATTTCAGATATAACCAGAGACCAAGGATATACCCAAGATGCACTAGATGCGTTTAAAGAAATAACTTACCGCTTCCCCGCAAGCCAATATGCAAGAGATGCAAAATTAAAAATAACTCTATGTGAAGCTCACCTTGCAGGACGTGAACTTATGGTTGGTAGATTTTATCAAAAACAAGGCAGATATTTAGCCGCTATAAACCGTTTTAAAAATGCAGTTCAAACCTATGAAAAATCTAATCAAACTCCAGAAGCATTGTATAGAATTGTAGAAAGCTATCTTGCTTTAGGTATTCATAGTGAAGCACAATCTGCTGCCGCAGTTTTGGGATATAACTTCCCAACTTCACAGTGGTACAAAGATGCATATAAATTATTAAATGAGAAAAACCTAGAACCTAAAAAAACAAAAGATACGTCTAACTGGCTAGAAAATTTTGTTAAAGGTGTTAGAAATATAGCTAATTAAAGTACAATATTTTTTAAATGCGTTTGCCATTAGGTGTTGGGTTGAATGACTTTAACCAACTAATTGAATACGTTGTTTTTCTTCTCGGCATTTAGAAGTTTTGGATTTATACATAGCGGCATCAGCTTTAGCAATTACATCATCAATAGAAAGAGCTTCAGAACCATCAAAAACATAATAACCAACACTACAGCCAACTTTAACTTCTTTGTTATGTGCCATAACGCATATTTGGTTAACTGCTGTTTCTACTAATTCTGCTTTTTTAATAACACTTTCTTTATCTGCTTCATCTAAAATAACTGCAAATTCATCACCACCAATTCTGGCAATTATATCTGTTTCCCTTAAGTATGCTTTTAGGGTTTTACCTACTGCTTTTAGGGCGCTGTCTCCGGCTTTATGACCGTAGGTATCATTAATTTGTTTAAATTCGTCTAAATCTATGTATAAAACAGCCCCTTTACGTTTATAACGACGAGAATTTTTTAGTGCTAAACGTAAAGCATCATCAAAAACCATACGATTAGATAATGATGTTAAATGGTCTCTTGTTGCTTGTTTAACTAAGCTTTCTTCAAGTTTTTTACGCTTAGATATATCGTTGAATTGAATAATAAAATATGATCTATCCTCACCTTCATCAACTTTTGCCATGCTAATTGATGCCCAAACAGGAGAACTTTTAATTGTTGCTAAACGAACTTCAATATCACTATATTTATAACCTTTATTTTTCACTTTGCGTAATGCCTGAGCAAAAACAGCTTTATCATCAGCAAAAATGAAATCTTCTACATTTGTTTCTCTTAGTGAAGATAATGATTTATTTAGTAAGCGCCCTAATGATTGATTAACCATGCTAGGTTTATTATTTTTACCTACAAAACATACACCGTATGGAGCATATTCTAGAGCTAGAGAAAATCTATCCTTATTAGCTTTTTGTTGAGGGCTGAGTACAATTTTTGGAATATCACGAATTGTACCAATAACATTCCAAGTTGTACCTTTTTTTACAGGAGTTAAAGTTAGGTTGATTAGTTTATCTTTGCCATAAAAAACACTGGTTTGTATTGTATGTGTAGCACTTTTACC
Source organism: Alphaproteobacteria bacterium (assembly GCA_027005635.1). Classification (GTDB taxonomy): domain Bacteria; phylum Pseudomonadota; class Alphaproteobacteria; order UBA2136; family JALTLI01; genus JALTLI01. The sequence continues at coordinate 563 of JALTLI010000046.1, read as the reverse complement.
TGTTCTTAGTACTGATTTTATTTTACCGCAAAGCCAACGAGCATCTTGAGTTGGTAGTACCTGATTAATAGTTTTGCCTATTGCTATATTGGGTAAGGTTTTTTCCATAGATAGGTTTGTTCTAGATATTTTAAATGTATTTCTTGAAGGAACAATAGTAAATATGCCATCGTTGCTGGCATTCATAATTGCAGGCAATATTTCTTCACAGGTAAGAGATTTACCTACCATTGGTGCCTTATAACTATTATGTTTATCTTTTTCCATTTGTTTTCCTAAATATTAAGTCTAACGTATATGGGTATATTAAGTTAAAATTACAAGCCCTATTTGTATTTTATTTTTTTTAAAGGTATCTCCATACAATATAAAAATGAGATATTACTATACTTAATAGCATTAAAGGAAATGCAACAAGCATATATTTAACAAAAAGCATAGGGTATCCAGCACGAGTTGCAAAACCAGCAACAACAAGGTTAGCGCTAGATCCAATTAAAGAGCCATTTCCACCTAAACATGCACCTAATGATAATGCCCACCAAGCTGGATTAAGGTTTTCT
>JALTLI010000045.1 GCA_027005635.1 Alphaproteobacteria bacterium | reverse complement strand
AATCCATACCCTTACGAAAACCTTCTGCACCAAGCATTGTATGTATCATACGAATAACTTCTGCACCTTTTCTATATACTGTAGAAGTATAAAAATTATTCATTTCCTTAACTTCATCGGGGCGAATAGGGTGCGCCATAGGGCTTGCATCTTCACCAAATTGGCTGTTACGAACAATGGTAACTTCTTCTATGCGTTTAACGCTTCTAGATTGCATATCAGAAGAAAATTCCTGATCACGAAAAACAGTTAAACCTTCTTTTAAAGTTAGTTGAAACCAGTCTCTGCATGTAACACGGTTACCTGTCCAGTTATGGAAATATTCATGACCAATTACTGCTTCAACACCTTCGTATCCGGCATCTGTTGTGGTTGCAGGATCTGCTAGTACATACTTAGAATTAAATACATTTAACCCTTTGTTTTCCATTGCTCCCATATTAAAGCTATCAGTTGCTACAATCATGTATGTATCTAAATCATATGCAAGACCAAAAGTATCTTCGTCCCATTTCATAGATTTTTTTAATGATTCAATAGCAAAATCAGCTTTATTTGCATTATGTTCATCTGTATATATTTCTAAGGCAACTTTTCTACCTTCAATTGTTGTGTATGTATCTGCTGTTAAAGCTAAATCACCAGCAACTAAGGCAAATAAATATGCTGGTTTTTTCCATGGATCTTGCCAAATAGCAAAGTGTCTACCATTGCCTGCATCACCACTATCAATTTTATTACCATTAGAAAGTAGGCGAGGATATTTTTTTGCATCTGCTTCAATTTTAGTAGTAAATTTAGTCATAACATCTGGGCGATCGGGGTAGTAAGTTATTTTACGAAAGCCCATAGCCTCACACTGAGTACAAAAAGTACTGCCAACATCTGAGCTTTCACGGTATAAACCTTCTAGACTTGTATTTGTCTCTGGGTGGATTTCTGTTTTAATAATTAATTCAAAATCACTTGGAGGATTGGTTATTAGCATGCCTTCATCATTTAATGAGCAACAGTTATTTTTGGTAATATCTTCATTATTCATACTAATTGATAAAAGTTTTAAATTAGTACCATTTAAAAGTAGATTTTCACCAGCTTTAAATTCAGATTTTATAGTATATTTAGCCTTAGATATAACTATGGCTTTATCATCAAATAGTTCAAAGCTAAGGTCTAAGTTTTCTACATTATAAGGGAATGGTTGGTAATCACTGCGTTTAATTGCTGTGTTTTTCATTAGTATTACTCCAAGGATTATTTTTTTAAAAATATAAACAATTCTACTCTTCATAACAAGTTAAATTATTATTTTGAATTATTTAAAAGTTTTAACTTTGAATTACTAGTATAAAGCGTGTATTATATATAAGTGATATATGTCAAACAAGAAAAGTAAAAAAATATGACTAATAATAAACAAACCAAAACAGTAGTATTCCGCATTCAAAGAGGAGCCGTTGTCAACGGTGGCCTGCAAACAAAAATGCAAGATTATACTGTAGAATACACAGATGCGACAACAGTTTTACAAGGCTTGGAACAAATCAAAGATCAACAAGATGGTTCTTTAACTTATCGCCGTTCTTGTAGGGCTTCTATTTGTGGTTCTTGTGGTATGTTTATTAATAATCGCTCTAGGTTAGCCTGCAAAACAAAAATAAAGGATATGGTTAA
>JALTLI010000044.1 GCA_027005635.1 Alphaproteobacteria bacterium | reverse complement strand
ACTTAATACTATAGAAGCAAAAATAAACAATAATTAGGCTTAAATTTGGGAATTTCTGGGGTAGATGGAAATATAAATGAAACTGTAACAGATATGCTGTTGCAGTTCTCTGCATCTAAACAAAATGAGATTTTTCAACTAATTCAATCATCAAATAGCTTATTTTTTTACTTGGCATTAAGCTTTGCTATTATTGGCGGAGTTATTTTATTAATTAAACCTTCATTGTGGAATATTAGAGTTATTTCTGGTTACTTTTTTATATTGCTTATTCTAATTACTATTTCTATTCAAAACAATGATTTATTTTTTAATAACGTAGCTATTAATAACCAAAATGAGAAAATATTTAGCCCGCAAGCAGTTGTTTTAAATATTGCTAATAAAATTAATAGTAAGTTAGCAAATACACTTCCAGTTGAAAGAAAAATTGATAAACTTCTTAAAATTAAAGATTTAACCTCTAGTAACCCCAAAATGCCAATTGAAATGAGTTATTACAAAGAAATCTGTACACCAATTGCAGGGGCAAAAGATGAAAAATATATTGGAAGAAGCGTTAATAATTTAGCTAAAATACAAGAGGGCAGGGCTTTTATTAATAAGCTTGCTCATTCTTATTTTAATTTAAAACACGTATATTGGTTAAATAGTTATTATTATTCACAGGTTAATATTAACCCAGTTGTTGGCTCTATTTTAAATCCTGTATATGCAGCAAAACTTTCTGATGGGCAAACTTATAGTGATATTACAGCAGGTATAAAAAAACGATTATCTGCATATACCAGTAAAGATAACATGAAAATATTAGGCTGGGATAAAGATGATACATGGTTGAATGAAAGCAATGGAATTATAGAAAATATAAAACAAGTTAAAGCTGTAACTGCAAGAAAGAAAGCATTAAAAATACCAGAATTTTTAATCCAAAACACCCAAGGTTTAGCTAATAATGAAATTGTATTTAGAACAAATATGAAACCATATATAACAAGTTATGGGTTCAAAAAACAAATGGATTATCCTGTAGTTATATTTTTAGCTGAAGACGATAATATTTTTAATTGTCTAGATTTTCATGAAAGAGTTACCCAGAATATAAAACAGAATTTTCAGGCGAGTGAATTTTTCAAAAGTGATAATTATTTAAACCTAGTTGATGAATTTAGTAATATTTTACCACAACAAAAAATTGCAGATGCAGAAAGCATTTTGCTTGATGATTTAATAACTCCATTACTTGCCAAAAAGTTATATAAAACAGATGTTTCTAACAATAAATCAATGTATAAGATTAAAAACCTATTTGCGCAAATATTAAGCCTATTACTTGCTATATTTTTATTAATTACTCCGTTGCTTTTATTGGTTGGGTTGTTATTACCAATGTGGTCTTATGGTATAATATTTATGTTAGTTTTAGTTGTAGGTTGGTTTGCTATTTGGCAAATATTTTTAACAATTGGTAATGGTATATATAATTATATTGCTCCATCATTGTTAAGTGATATCAGTATAAAAAGTTTTGAATATATTTATATTTATGGTGCTGTTGTTGTTCAAGGTGTTGTATCTATTTTTGCGGTGTTGTTATTACCTATTATTATAAAATCATTACCATTTGATGTTAAAAGAAAAACATCTATATTTAGTAAAGAAAAACCACTTGTTGCAGTTAAAC
>JALTLI010000043.1 GCA_027005635.1 Alphaproteobacteria bacterium | reverse complement strand
CAAATATAAAGCCACCAAACAAAGCTAAGTGTAAGCCAGATATTGCAAGTAAATGTGCTAACCCACTATAACGAAAGCTATCATAAACTTCTGGTGCTATATTTCCTTTTATACCTGTTAATAATGCAGATGCTATTGCTGATGCTTGTGAAGTACTATCACCCATTATTAATTGAGAAACTTTGCTACGTATCCGCTGAATTTTTACATCTAGGGTATTATAACGTTCTGCATTTGGAACCCATGTGGAATATATACTTCCTCTTACATATCCTCTTGCACCTATACCGTTAAAGTAATCTGCTTTTTGTCGGTTATAATCTCCTTTAAATTGAGAAACTTGTGGTGGATGCAATATTACTTGAGCTGCTACCCAGTGTCCTACACTGTAATTATTTGCTCTTTTGTTATCTAGGCTAATTTTAATTATTTCGGGAGTTTTATTTTTATCTAAGCCATAAATTTTTACATGTTTCAATTCTAGTGATGTACGTTTTTTGCTAGGCCATACATCTATAATTTTACCGCGTACCCATACTTGCTTGTTATCGTAACTAACAGGTAAAAAGGTAGTGTTTATATTATTACTATAAAAAATAGCATAGCTAAAAGAAACACTAAAAAATATAAAACCTATACCAATTAACGTTTTTATATAATTGCTACGAAAAAATACCGTAAATATAATACTAACTATTGACATAATTATACCAATAGTTACACTCGGCTCTACTGGTAAAGCAAAATAAAACGCCATACCCAAAATAGTTGCAACTGCTGCAATAAGTGGAAATGCGTTAATACTAAATAAATTTTTATTCATAATTAAATGAAAGCATAAAGTAAATGACATCTAAAGTAAAATCACTTAACCTTATTAAAACACGTTTTGCCCCTTCCCCAACAGGAATGTTACACATAGGTGGTGCGCGTACAGCATTATTTAGTAAATTATACGCTCGCCATTGTGGTGGAGAATTTTTAGTTAGAATAGAAGATACCGATAAAGAACGTAATAGCAATGAAGCGGTACAAGCAATTACTGAGGGTATGGACTGGTTAGGCCTTTCACCAGATAAGCAATACATCTACCAAAGTGATCAAATAGAAGCGCATAAACAAGCTGTGCAGAATTTATTGGATAATGGTTATGCCTACAAAGTAAAACGTACAGAAGAAGCTAACGGTGAATTTAGTGAAATTACAGTTGCAAACGAAGAAACTGATTGTGCTGTTCGTTTAAACATACAAAAAATATCTGATGATTTTGAAATGTACAACACTGTAAAGTGGAAAGATGCAGTACAAGGTAAGGTAGAATACAAACTAGATAATATTGGTGGAGATTTAATTATTGCCAGAAGTGACGGCACACCAACCTACAACCTTGCAGTAACAGTTGATGATGCTAATATGGAAATTACCCATGTTATCCGTGGTGATGATCATATTAATAACACCCCAAAACAAATATTAATTTATACTGCTCTTGGTTTAGAAATCCCTACTTTTGCCCATATCCCCTTAATCCACGGAGCAGACGGCAAAAAACTTTCAAAACGCCACGGCGCCATAAGTGCATTTGAATTTAAACAACAAGGTTATTTACCTGAAGCTGTGTGTAATTATTTATTACGCCTCGGCTGGAGCAACGGCGACGATGAAGTAATTAGTATTGAAGAAGCTATAAAGT
>JALTLI010000042.1 GCA_027005635.1 Alphaproteobacteria bacterium | reverse complement strand
TCCTTGAGAAGTAATTCTTGTTTTGCTAATGGTAGGAACTGTAGATTTAACAAGATAGTCTGTAGAAAAATTACTTTCCTTGCTCATATCAAATAATTTTTTTTGTGCATCATCATTACCAACTCTGCCAATAAGCAATGGTGTAACGCCCAAAGTTGCTAAGTTAACTGCAACATTACCAGCACCACCAAAATTATAAGAACGTTTGGAAATATTTAAAACAGGAACAGGTGCTTCTGGTGAAATTCTATCTACAGAGCCGTAAATAAAAGTATCTAGCATTACATCACCAATAACTGCAACAGTTTTACCTGTGAAAATATTGTTTTCTGAGATTATGTTTTCAAACATTTCTTTATATATTCCTTATTTTAATAAACGGTACGCTGTATACCTTAAAGCTTATATAGATATAATCTATAATAATTACAAGTAAAAAAGCAATTATTTAGTTGTTGCCTTGGTTGTAAAAGCATTTAATGCATTAGTCATTTTAATTACAATGTTTTCTCTGTTTGTAATATTATGACGTTTAGCAATGTACTTAGGGCTATTATAACCAAGCCATACAGCGCCGTTTTCATCTTGCCATGCTAAAGCTTTCATTGGTAAATCTATACCTGCTGTTTGATTTGCTGTAAAAAAATGAGTCCCAAGTTTTGGATTACCAAAAATGAGTAATTCTGTTGGTCTTAGTTGTAAACCTACATTTTTTGCATTTTTATCATGGCTAATTCTTGCAAAAATTGTAATTCCTTTTTTAGTTAGAATATTTTCTAGACGATTTATTGTTTCTGTGACTGAATAATTACTTTGTTTAATAATAAATCCATTATTTTCATTTGCTGTTGCAAATACAGAAAAAAGGCTAAAAATAGTTACAGTTAATATATATAAAGTTAATTTTACCATTGTTTAAATGTGCCTAATTTGTTTTAGTATAAAAAGCAGTATAACAGATGTATTTAGTAAAATATATTTATGACTGTTTTTTATTATTAATAATTTAATGTACCATTACATAATATAATAAGCTAATATGTTTTATTGAAAATAAACTTTTATCAGAAAGCTAAAACTATGAATTTTATTTTGTCATTTTTTAAAAGTATAAAAAGTACAATTATAGCAACTATGTTATCTATAGTAATTCTTATAACTTTGGTTGTTGTATCAATTACAACTGTAACTAATGAACTAGAAAAAAGTGCATCAAAATCAAAACAAACAAAGCTAGCTAATTATTATGAAGTCATACTAAGTGAGTTAAACAATAAATCAAAATCAGCATTAACACTAGCAACATTTGTTGCAGAAATTCCTGACGTGCAAAAAGCTTTTGCTGCAAGAGACAGAAATGCTTTAGCCTCAATAATACAACCAACCTTTCAAAAGATGAAAAAAGAGTATGGTGTGCGTCAGTTTCAGTTTCATACAGCACCAGCTACATCATTTTTAAGGGTACATAAACCACAAAAATTTGGTGATGATTTATCATCATTTCGCCATACAGTAACAAAAACTAATAATACTCAAACTCCAGTTTTTGGTTTGGAAAAGGGTGTTGCTGGTATAGGTATTAGAGGTGTTGTGCCAGTTTTTAGTGATGGTTCTCATATTGGTTCGGTTGAGTTTGGTTTATCATTTGGTCAGGCATTTTTTGATGAATTTAAAAAAGAAACAGGTGTAGATGTAATATTTAAAACCATAAATAAAGATGGCTCATTGAAGATGTTTGCTTCAACCATAAATAACAGCTTTTCGTTAACAGATAAGCAAATTAAAAATATTATTAATAATAAGCAAGAGTTAATAATAGATAAAACTGTTGAAGATAAACCAATAACAACCTATGCAAATATTATTAATGATTTTTCTGGCAAACCAATAGGGGTTATCCAAGTTATTTCAGATAATTCTACCTATATTGCAGATAAGGCAAGTATTAATAAAAAAACAATAATAATGGTTTCTATAATTATTTTACTTGGTTTAATTGTTTTAACAATTGTATTCCTTGGATTAAAAGGTGGTTTACAAAATTTTGCCAAGCGTATGGATACTAATATAATGCCCAATATTAATAATTTATTTAATGAAGTAGCGGAAGTTAGTAAAGTTTCAGAATCTATTAAAAGTCAATCAGCAGAAACTATTTCTGAAGGCGAGGTAATGTTGGCAAATTCTAAAAATGCCACAACCAGTACAAGTACTGTTGCGTCTGCTACAGAAGAACTATCGGCATCAGTAGTTTCTGTAGAAGAGCAAGTTAATCATCTCGGTAATATTGCAAAAGTAGTTTTAAATTCGTCTGATGAAGCTTATAACCAAGTAACAGGCTTAAACCAAGCAGTTACAAGTATTGGTGAAGTTACATCACTTATTAATAGTATTGCCGAACAAACTAATTTGCTTGCTTTAAATGCATCTATTGAGGCAGCTAGAGCAGGTGACGCAGGGCGAGGATTTGCAGTTGTTGCAGATGAAGTGAAAAAACTATCTCTTCAAACAGCAGAAGCAACAAAAAATATAACTGAGCAAATTCAACAAGTACAAAAAAGTACAGAACAAACCGTAGCTAGTATTACTGTTGTAAAAGATAAAATGGACGATATGGATAATTCTATAAACTCAGTTACAGAAGTAACAAGAGAGCAAAAAATAGCTACAGATGATATAGCTAGCAGTATTTTAGAAGCCGCAGATATAACCGAAAATACATTAACAAGATCACAAAATGTATTAGAAAAAGCTGAAAGCACTTCCATTTCTGCACAAAATATAGCAACCTCTGTAAATAAAGTAAATAACAATACTCAGCAATTAAAAATTCTGGTAGAAGACTTTATTAAAGAGCTTACAAATAAAAAATAAATAAAAATTTAAATTATTATTTGCACAAAAACATTTATTGTTGTACTTTCTGCAATGTGGTAACGCGCGTGTAGCCCAATTGGTAGAGGCACAAGACTTAAAATCTTGCCAGTATCGGTTCGACTCCGATCACGCGCACCACTTTTCAACCCCGCAGCCACCCCGTAGTCACCCCGCGGTCACCCAGCGCCTACCACCAGCTCCACATTCCTTTACACGTACGGTTTCTTATAGTAAATTAACGTAAAAGTGTTAAGTTAAATTGCTATAATACTTAAATCACTTAGCATATTTTTTACATCATTAAATGCAGAGTTTAATAATTCTTCATCATCACTACGTAAAACAAGGCTGGTACAGTATTTATCATCTTTTTTAAATGGATACGAACCAAGGCTAACTTTACCTGCATATTTGTTTTGTATTTTTTCAAAACCAAGGCTAATAGTGCTTTCCCCTGCTAAAATATCTACATGTTTACTTTTAACAATTTTACCATGCTTTAAATAAGGTAAAACCTCTTTTAGCATAATTTGCATAACTTTAGGTATGCCTGCCATAACAAAAACATTTTCCATTTTAAACCCTGGGGCAGTTGTTACAGTATTAGGAATAAGCTCTGCACCAATAGGAAATTCAGCCATTTTAAAAGTAGCTTCACTTATAGTTTCACCATAGCTCTGCTTAAATTGCTTAACTATTTTTTCATCTTTATAGGTTCCCACTTTAAAAGCTTTGGCTATGCTTTGCATGGTAATATCATCATGAGTTGGGCCAATACCACCGGTTGTAAAAACATAAGTATACTTTTTACGCAAAGCATTTACTGTTTCAATTATAGCATTTTCATCATCTAAAATAACCCGTACTTCTTGTAATCTAATACCTATTTTTACCATTTCACACGCAATATAATTTAGGTTTTCATCTTTTGTTCTACCGCTTAAAATTTCATCACCTATTAGTATTATGCTACATGTTGGGTTCATTATTTATCACCTATTATATAATTACCACCGCAGGAATCTTCCCATGCCTCTTTGAATTCTTCTAGGTATGGTCGCTGTTGTTTTTCATCTTTAATAAAAGTAAGGATATCTTCAATTGCATTGTTATAATTAGTTAAACTAAGTGTTCCATTATGTTGTTGATAACGTAAATATACCAAATAAGTGTTTAAAACATCTGTTTCACAATATTGTTTGATGGCATCAATTTCACCATTATCGTACATATCTGTTACTTTTGAACCATCAACCCCAAATTTACCAGGAAAGCCCATAATTGAACAAACTTCATTCATTTTACATCTAGCTGATGCACCATAATCACTTAATGCATCAAGTAAATCACAGTGCCAATCTTGGCTGTAACGGCTGTTATAGCTATTCCATTTGTCTCCGCCTTTGTGTAGCCAATGTGATGAAACACCGTATGACATGGCTCTATATTTTAAAACAGGGATATCAAAAGTACGTCCATTATAGCTAACTAAACGAGGGCGAGATCTATCAAAATATTCAAAAAATTTACTTACCATTTCACCTTCGTCATCACTGCGGTTAGATTCTAGGCGTTTAAAAGTATAATATTCTTGGTAATCTTCATCGCCAACTCTGCCGTTGCGGTGAATATCCGCCTCTAAAAAACTAATAGCAACAATCTTCCAAAATGGTTGCCGAGGAAAATCACTTTTACCACCTGTGATTTCTAAATGATAATCACTAAGAGCTTTACGCAAAACTTTAATATCATCACTTTTTTCACCTGTTAAATTAGGGATAACATTTCCATCTGGTATGGTTTCAATATCAAAAACAAATAATTTGTTGTGTTGCATAAGTTAAATACTTTCATTAAGCTGGTTTTAATTTGATTTTATACCTATATATAGGAAAAATCTATGTAATTTTTTAAGCAAAAATCATGGTTTTTAAATTGGAATTACTATAGTTATGTTTTTACTATACTCACTAATTGACAAACGGATTGCTATTTTAAAAGGAATGGCGTAAACCTATAAGTACTATAAATAAAGATTGTACTTAAATATGTGGTTAGTTGATTTAATATTTAGCATAGATAACATTTGGTTGAAATCCTATATAGTTATTTCTTTTGTGTTTACTTGCTACTTCTTTGTAAGGCTTTTTTTGTTTTCTTTTAAAGAAATGGGTAAAATATTGTGGGGTGTTATTGTTGTACCTATTTTGCTTGGGTTAACATGGCCTATTTCCATAGTTAATCGTATTGTAATGAAAAGATGGATAGCTAATTGGATGAATAATATCCATTGGTGGGAAGAATAAATGCCACATATTTTCTCCCCTAGCTTAATTCAGGCTAAACTTGTTAAACGCTATAAGCGCTTTTTTTTAGATGCGGAACTACCAAACGGCGAAATTGTAACTGCTCATTGTGCTAACACTGGTTCCATGAGCGGTTTACTTGATGCTGGCAACCCTGTTTGGCTAACTCCTGTTGATGACCCTAAGCGTAAACTTAAATTTAGCCTACAAATAATAGACGTTGGCACCTCACTTGTTGGGGTAAATACCATGCTTCCTAATCATCTTGTCTCTGATGCAATTTTAGATGGTACAATTAAACAGTTGAATAATTATTCAAATTTAGAAAAGGAAGTTAAATACGGGGTAGAAGGTAAATCTCGTATAGATATTTTGCTTACTGATGATGAAAAACCACCGTGCTATGTAGAAGTTAAAAATGTAACTTTAAAAGTGGGCAATCAAGCTCAATTTCCAGATGCAGTAACAGCAAGAGGTGCTAAACATCTAGATGAATTACTAGCAGAAGTTAAAAAAGGTAACAGAGCGGTAATGATATATTTAGTTCAACGTATGGATTGCGAAAGTTTTAGCCCTTCCGATGAAAAAGATCCTGTTTATTCTGCAAAATTAAGAGAATGTGTAAAACAAGGTGTTGAAGCATATTGTTATTCGTGTAAAATAAACCCTAAACAAATAACTGTATATAAAGAACTAGAAATAAAATTATAAGAAAGTAATAAAATTATGTCTGAATATCATGAAGATAACCTAAGCGATAAAACAAAAGATATGCACAAAGCTATTAAATCGTTAATGGAAGAATTAGAAGCTGTTGATTGGTACAATCAACGTATGGAAGTTTGCAAAAACCAAGAATTAAAAGAAATTCTAAAACACAACAGAGACGAAGAAAAAGAACATGCTGCAATGCTACTTGAATGGATACGTCGTCAAGATACTGTAATGGATAAAGAGCTAAAAGACTTTTTGTTCACTGATAAACCAATAGCTCATAAGTAAATAAAAATGGCAAAAATAAAACCAAAAAATAATGTGGAACTAAATAAAATGCGTGCAGCAGGTAATCTTGCTGCACGTGTGTTAGATTTCATAACTCCTTATGTAAAAGAAGGAGTTACTACAAATTATCTGAATGATATGTGTCATAAATTCACTCTTGAAAACGGGGCTATTTCTGCACCGTTAAATTATCGTGGGTTTCCAAAATCTATTTGTACTAGTATTAATGAAGTTATTTGCCATGGTATCCCAGATGATAAAAAACTTAAAAATGGTGATATTATAAACCTAGATATTACAGTTATTTTAGATGGTTTCCATGGCGATACTTCCCGTATGTTTTATGTTGGAGAAGTTAGCGCAGAAGCTAAAAAACTTGTTGAAACAACCTATAAAGCAATGATGGCAGGAATTGAAACTATTAAATCTGGTTCTCAATTAACTTCAATTGGCTGGGCAGTGGAAAAAATTGCAAAACCTGCTGGTTACAGTATTGTGAGAGATTACTGTGGACATGGAATTGGCAGAGAGTTTCATACAGACCCAATGGTTATCCACTACGGAGTAAATGATAAAAACTACGATATGAAGCTTAAAAAAGGCATGACATTTACTGTAGAGCCAATGTTAAACGTAGGAACATTTGAAACCGAACTTATGACAGATGATAACTGGACAGTTAAAACAGCAGATAGAAAGCTTTCTGCTCAATTTGAACATACTTTAGCTGTAACAGAAGATGGTGTTGAAATTTTAACTCTATCACCAGCTGGTTATACTTACCCTCCTTATGTGTAAAAATACTCCTCATTACCACGGACACAGAGAACGTTTAAAACAGCGGTTCCGTGATACAAATGGTGAAGGTTTAGCTGATTACGAATTGTTTGAACTATTACTAATGCAGGCAATTCCAAGGAAAGATGTAAAGCCTTTAGCTAAAGAATTACTTAATAAATATGGTTCAATGGCTGATGTTTTAAGTGCTTCATTACAAGATTTAGCTAATGAAAAAGGCATGGGAGAAGCAAGTGCAACTAGCCTAAAACTAGCCCA
>JALTLI010000041.1 GCA_027005635.1 Alphaproteobacteria bacterium | reverse complement strand
GGTTGCATCTGCACCTTCTTCACCAAGTGGAGAACCATGAGAAGCCGAACTATCAATTTTGGGGCTACCATAACCAATATGAGTTTTAAATGAAATAAACACAGGAGCATCACTATTTTGAGCCTTAGATAAAGCTTTATGAATTGAATTATGATTGTGTCCATCTGCATGTAAAACATTAAAACCATAAGCTTTAAAACGTGCTTCAATATTAGTTGGGCTAACATTTGTTACTTTGCCATCTATGCAAATATTGTTGTTATCAAATAATACTATTAAGTTATTAAGTTTTAAATTGCTTGCAAGCTCCGCAGCCTCATGAGAAATACCTTCCATCAAACAACCATCACCAACAGTTACATAAGTTTTATTGTTAAAAAGCTCTTCGCCGTAGCGTTCTGCCTGAATTTTTTGCCCTATAGCCATACCAACTGCGGTTGCTAAACCTTGCCCTAATGGCCCTGTTGTTGTTTCTATTGCTTGTACTTCTGCATATTCTGGGTGACCAGCTGTTTTAGAATGAAGCTGACGGAATTTTTTTAAATCATCAATGGTAAGTTCTTGCCCTGTTAAATGAAGTACACTATATAAAAGTGCAGATGCATGACCGTTAGATAAAACAAATCTATCTCGGTTATGCCAATTAGGATTTTTAGGGTTATAGTGCAAAAAATCTTTGTATAAAACAGTAATGAAATCAGCCATACCAAGTGGAGCGCCAGGGTGTCCGCTATTGGCTTTATTTACCATATCAATTGATAAAAATCTGACGGCATTTGCCATTTGGCTTGTGGATATCATGTAACTATTCTTTCTTACTTATAAAAGTTTATTAGAAAACCATTGTATATCTTATTAAACAACAAAACCACCCTATAATTAGGGTGGTTTTGCTATTAAGTTAATTGTTAATCAAATACATGTAATATTAAGATGTACAGATTCAAAAGGTAGCTGTAATGCTTCACTGGCTATATATGTTGAATTAATATATGCAGACAGCTGAAATACCATAATTCTTCTGTAAGCAACAACTTCAGATCTATCACTAGAATTGCGATAACTATCAACTATAAAATTTGATAAATACTTATCAAAATAAGCAAACATATTTGGTAGTTGTTTTTTTAATGATTCAATAATCGCATCTGCATCATCACGCAAAAATAACTCTGGTACAATTAAATATTCGTTGTAATCCTTGGTAAAAGGTTGGGATAGTTGATATTCACCTAAGCCATAAACCCTAAGCAAGTTTTGTTCTTCATCGTATTCATACTTTAGCTGGGTCATACATATTCTCCTTGTGGTCTTTTGTTTGGATAATACAGGAAGTGGAAAACAAAAAAGCTACAAAATTAAACTTTTTAATATGTTGATACAAATCTTCGGGTAAATTTTTCTCAATTACTTTAAAAGATTTTTCAAAATCATCCATTAGTTCTTTGTGTTCTAAATGAAGATGTTGAATAATATCGTCTATATTAAACTTTTGAAGTCTGGTTCTTGTTTCTTTATTTGTTTTAAGTTCAATATGCATAATACCTAAACCGCAGGCGCTATAATAATAGTTGATAATAAGCATATTATTTAATGGTTCATAAGTTACATTTTTAATTTTTGGCTTTGATAAAGCTGGCATAGTTTTGCTCCGAAAAGAGTGAAAATTGAAAGAAAGATAAAACGTATATTTAATGTATACTTTATATTATTTTAATTA
>JALTLI010000040.1 GCA_027005635.1 Alphaproteobacteria bacterium | reverse complement strand
AGAGGGTATGTTGACACTTTATCAAGAAGGTTTATTGCGTGCAGCAACGGGTGAAACAACCTTAGAAGAAGTTTTACGAGTTACCAGAACTTGTTAAATTGGTTCTATATAAACAGCAGTTCCTTGGGCTGCAACCATTAACATAGTTTTACCACCACCAGAAATTTCACTATAATCAATATCTAAGCCAATAATTGCATTGCAATCTGCTTTTTGTGCTTGTATTTCCACTTCTTTGATAATTGCTTCTCTGGCTTCTTTTAAGGCAGATTGGAATGCACCAGAACGACCACCAACTACATCACGAATTTTAGCAAAGTAATCTTTAAAAATGTTAGTACCCATAACGGCTTCTGCACATACAAGTGGACCGTATCTACGAATTGTATAACCTTCTATGTATGGTGTGGTTGTTATTAGCATTATTTTTTCCTTTATTTTTAAGTAATAATTATAATTATATAGTTAAGGTTGTTTGTCAACCTTGCCATTTACCATTATAAATATCTATTAATTGTAATTGGTAGCTATCTACCCCTTGCCATGTATTTTTTTGGATAGTTCCGCAAAATGTTAAGTTTTTAACCTTAGAAAGAAGAGCTGGGCCAATATCAGTTTCCATTGCCCTGAATGCTATACCTTTTATTGTACAGCCAGAATTATCTTTTAGTGTAAATGTTACATGGCTAGCATCTGCACCAACAGCCTTAGAAAAACTTATGCTAACATCGTTAATTGCAAAAACAGGTTCGGCATTTCCGCTACCATATGGAGAGCAACGATTTACCATTTCCATTAAGTTTTTATTTATACTTGCAGGAGTTACAAAACCATCAATTTTTTGCTTTTGGGTGAATGTATCTTCTTCAATACCTTTAATTTGTTGGCTTATACACTCATTTAATTTTTTTGTGAAAGTTTTTATGTTTTCTTCTTCTAGGCTTATTCCTGCTGCCATTTTATGTCCACCACCAGCAGTTAAAATTGGTTTGCAATCTATTACAGCTTTGCCTAAATCTACCCCTAGTATTGAGCGCCCAGAACCTTTGCAACCTTTATCAGTAATAGCAATAACGAATGTTGGTTTGTAGTATTTTGCTTTTATTCGTGATGCAACAATACCAATAACTCCAGGGTGCCAGCCTTCACCAGATACAACAATGGCATTATTATTATATAGTTTTTCTTTTTCTACTTTTTCCAAAGCTTTTTCTAAGGTTTCTGCTTCAATATTTTTGCGTTCTTCATTTAATAATGATAAACGATTGGCAAGTTCAACTGCTGTGGTTGAATTGTTAGTTGAAAGTAATTTTGCGCCCATATCACATTCAGCAATTCTACCACCTGCGTTTATTCTTGGACCTATTAAAAACCCTGCGTGATATGGATTTGCTTGTTCTTCAATACCAGCAATAGCAAAAAGTGCCTGAAAACCATAGTTTTGCTGTTGAGATAAAATTTTTAAGCCTCTATCTGTTAATATACGATTAACCCCAGTTAATGGCACCATATCACAAATATTGGCAACTGCTACTAAATCTAGTAGTTTCAATAGGTTAGGTTCTTTTATTTCATCTTTGAAAAATCCATCATCTCTTAATTGACGGTTTAGAGCCATTGCCATATAAAATGCTACTCCTGCACCGCACATCATGGTGCAGTTTGATGTTTCATCTATTCTGTTGGGGTTTATTAAAGCTATGCATTCTGGTTTTATTGGTGTGCATTGGTGATGATCTGTTATAATTACATCTAGGTTTAATTTTTTAGCTTCTTCCATGGCATCAAATGCTACACAACCACAATCTACGGTTATTACTAAATCTATGCCTTGTTCTTTTAAAGTTTGCATGGCTTTTGGGTTAGGGCCGTAACCTTCGTCAATTCTATCTGGTATATATATAAGTGGTTCATTTTTTAAGCTGGAAAAATAGCGGTGGAGTAGGGCGCTTGCACAGCTACCATCTACATCATAATCTCCGAATATTGCAATTTTTTGTTTTTTGTTAATGGCTGTTACTAGACGTTTTACTGCTTTGTCCATATCTAGTAAATGGCTTGGGTCTGGGATATCTTTGAGTGATGGAGATAAAAAGTTCGCAACTTCATTAATATCAGATATTCCACGGTTTGTTACTATTCTTGCAACAATTTCTGGGATACCTAGTGCACGAGAAAGTTCTGTACCTTTAGTAAAACCTGCACTACGGAGTATCCATTGTTTACCAGTTAGGGAAAGGTTGTTTTTATTGCTAGTTTCTTGTGCAAGCATAATAATATTTATTCCTTTTGTTTAATATCTAAATCAAACAATAGCATATTATTTGTCAGAGACCAACTGAGATACAATGGGCTTCCCTTTGGTTGGCTTGAAAAATTAGAGAAGCAATTTTTTGAGGTAATTATTAAGACATGGTGGTTGAGGCATGCCCCAACTAAAGGTAAATCCCTTACGTTAGATAGCAGAAGGCGGAGCCTTTTTACAAATATCTACTTTGGCACACTATATGCATATAGATATACATAAATTTATAAGGGAAGAGAAAAATGACAAGTTTAATAAATTCTTTAAAAAATACAAAACTAGCATTAGTGCTTGTTTTTGCTTTGGTTTTTAATATTGTTATTGGTAGTCAATCATACGCAAATACAGCAACTGCAAGGCTTAAAGATATAACCGATATTGAAGGTGTACGTGATAACATCCTTATAGGATACGGTTTAGTTGTTGGTTTAGCAGGTACTGGTGATGCGGCTAAATCTATTCCTTTTACTAAGCAGGCATTAATTAATATGTTAGAGCGCTTAGGTGTTAATGCTAAAGCTTCAGAAACTATTTTAAAAATGAAAAACGTGGCATCTGTTATGGTAACTGCTCATATGCCTTCATTTGCACGTCAGGGAAGCGAAGTTGATGTTACTATATCTTCTCTTGGTGATTCTAAATCATTAGAAGGTGGAATGTTACTTGCAACCCCCTTAGTAGCAGCTGATGGTAATACTTACGCTGTTGCTCAAGGTGCATTAGTAGTTGGTGGTTTTACTGCAGAAGGTAAAGCTGGAACAGTTTCTAAAAATCATCCAACAGTAGCAAGAATTGCAGGCGGTGCCATAGTTGAAAGAGAAACAGGTTATGAGCTTGCATCACAAGATAAAATTCGTTTAATCCTAAAAAACCCTGATTTTACAACAGCGTTGCGTATTCAAAAAGCAGTTAATAAAAGCTTTGGTGAAAATGTAGGTGTAGCCATAGATAATAATACTGTAGATATTAATTTGCCAGATCGTTACAAAGAAATAATGGTAGCAGCAATTAATAAAATTGAGAATATTGTTGTTAAACCAGATTCCAGAGCAGTAGTAATTGTTGATGAAAAAACAGGTACTATTGTTATGGGTGAAGATGTACGCATTTCTGATGTGGCTATTTCTCATGCTAATTTAACTATTAAAGTTAATGAATTGGCTCAGGCTTCTCAACCAGAAGCATTTAGTGAAACTGGAGAAACACAAGTTATAGAAAGAACAGGTATAAATGTAGATGAAGATGGTACAGGTAAATTTAAAGTGCTTTCTACAGGTACTACTTTATCATCATTAATTAAAGGTTTGAATTCATTAGGTGTTAAACCTAGGGACATTATTAGTATTTTACAAAATATTAAATCTGCTGGTGCTTTACAGGCAGATCTTAAATTAATGTAGGAGAATTATTATGGAATTAAAAGCCATGTCATCTATATCATTACAACAGTTAAGTGCTGTTAATGATATTAATAAACCAGTAAATGATGCCAAACGATTAGAAAAAGTAGGTAAAGATTTTGAATCTGTATTTATGTATCAAGTACTAGAGCTTATGCAACCAAAGCCCAATGAAGATAGTATGTTTTCTGGAGGCGAATCAGAAAAAATATATCGTCAAATATTAAATGAAAAAATCGCCGGAGAAATTAGCAAGAGAGGTGGTTTAGGAATTAGTAAAAATGTTGAAATGCAAATTCAAAAATATAGGGAGGCTATAAAATAATGAGTATAATTAAAGAGATAATTATAGAAACAATAAAAAGCTGTCAAGATCTTACTGATTTATTAAAGGAAGAAAATATATCTATTAGGAATAAAGATATTAAAGCAATAGAAGAAAATATTCGTACCAAAGATAAACTTACATCTAAAGTTATGGCATTGTTAAGTAAAATAAAGCAACTTCGTGCAAGTATACCCAAAGAAGAAAATGGTTTGAAAGATTTTTTAACTCAATTGCAAATAAGTTTTAATGAGTATCAGCAAACAGCACGTAAAAATGCCTTATTGCTTCGTTCTGCTCATGAATCTACTGCTATATTTATAGATACTATTCGTCAGGCTATTCAGGAAACATCTCCAAGTGCTGCAACATACAGTAATAATGGGGAAACCAGAGATAAAGTAGAAAAAAGACCAACCGTTTTATGTACATCTGTTTAAAAGTGGCACAGTTATTGCAACTAAAACATAGATATATTTAATTAATAGAAAAGAGAAATTATGCCATCAATATTATCTGCACTGCAAATTGGGACGAAAGGTTTACTTACGTCACAAACTGCAATGGGGACAATTTCACATAATATTGCCAATACAAATACAGAAGGGTATACACGTCAGCGTGTTATATCTCAATCTGATTCAAGCCTTGGTTTTGGTGCTGGTGTTAGTATTGCTTCTATTCAACGGGTAGCTAATAATCGCTTAACAGATAGAATTTCAGAACAACTTGGTGTTACAGGATATAATACGGCTCAATATAACTACACTAAAGATATGGAAGTTATTTTTGGTTTACCTGATTCTGATACAAGTATGGATAAAGTTCTTAATAAATTATTTAATGAGATGAATGTGTTATCTGGTTCACCTGATTCTAGTTCTCAACAACTTAATGTTATACAAAGCACATTGTTTGTTACAGATACATTAAATACTATGAGCGTAGATATTCAAAACTTACAAAGCAGAATTGATAGTGATATTGATAATGAAATTGTAACTGTTAACTCTGCTATTGTAAAAATAAATGATCTTAATAATCAAATTACAGAAATTACTCTTACTGGTCAAAATGGGGGTAATCCAAATGATTTAATTGATGCAAGACAGAGACAAGTTAGTATTATTGCTGAACGTTTATCAATTAACACAACTGTTGATAATGATGGCAGAATGAGAATTGTAACAGATAGTGGCCGACGTTTAGTTGATACTAGTTATACTCAGCTTTCACGTATTACGGCTTCACCGTATGCAGATATTGGCGTACAATCTGTTAATGCTGATGGTTCTTTATCAAATAATACATTTCCTATATTAGTAGATAAAATGGGGTCTGGCTCTATAAAAGCTATGGTAGATATTAGGGATAATTTTTTACCTGATTTAAATGCCCAAATAGATGAAACTGCTAAAACTATTATTAAGGAAGTTAACTTAATTCATAGTAAAGGTACAGGTATCCCACCACAATCATCATTTTTAAGTGGTAGTGGGGTAAACATTACTTCTGGTGGTTCTGATTTGTTCGTTGATTTAGGTTTAACAGGTGGAACATCATTTGATATTTCAGTAGTAGATACTACTAATGGACAGCCAATTTCTACAACACTTGCTGCTGGTGGTGGTACTACTTCTATTGCTATTCCTGCTGCTGGGCCTTTTTCACTTAATGATTTGGCTGCTCTTATTAACGGTAATGCTGATATTGGTGGAGCCGTTACTGCAACTGTTACAGTAGATGCTGATGGTAACCCTGCAATTCAAATTGCTGCTAATACTGCTGGACAAGGTATTGTTATGGCAAATGTTACTGGTAACCCGCTTGGTGAAATAGGCATGAATAACTTATTAACAGGTGTTGATGCAACAGATATTAGTGTAAGAAAAGATATTCAAACAAACCCATCATTACTTGCAACAGCAAGAATGCGTACATCAGATGGTGGTGTTTCTTTTAATGATAACCAAAATATTATTGAGCTTGCTCAAATGGCTGATAGCGAATTTAGTTTTGCTGCTGCTGGTGGTTTAGGTATTCAATCAGATAGTATTTCTGGGTATTTTATTACTGTTGTTAGTAACTATTCAGTTAATTTAGCAGATACAAATGATAGATCAGATTTTAGTGATTCAATTTTAAATGATTTAAAAACTCGTCTAAGTGCAGAATCTGGTGTTAACCAAGATGAAGAATTAGCTAATATATTAGTTTATCAAAACTCTTTTCAGGCTTCTGCACGTATTATTAGTATTATGGATGAAATGCTACAAACCATAATTAATATGGTATAAAGGAAAGGTTTTTTGTTATGGTAGTATCAAGAGTATCAACAGCATTTTCAACTCAAACTGGAGTATTGCAGTTACAAAAAAGTAATAGCTCATTATCTGATTTAACTTATCAAGTTAGTTCAGGCTTAAAAGCTCGTAGTTTTGAGGGGTTGTCAGGTGACGCCAACCAGTTATTAAATCTTAAAGATGTATCAAAAAATTCTCAAGTATATATTAATAATATTAATACTGCTAAAAGTAGGTTAAGGGCTCAAGAAGGTGCGTTGCAAACTTTATCTGATTTAATTGCAGAAGCAGCTAACTTATACACATTAGGTCGAAATGAAAACTCTGCAGAAGTGCGTGCTACAATGGCACCAAAAGCAGAAGGTTTGGCTGAAAGTTTTTATGAAGTATTTAAAACTAAGTTTGATGGTAAATATATATTTTCTGGGCAAGCTAGTGAGCAGGAACCTGTTACGGCATCACCAGCTGCAAGTATATTCCCCGGAGATCCTCCTCCAACAACATATTATACAGGTGATACTGCGCTTCCAATTGTTATTACAGGTCCTGGAAATACTAAAAATTATGGTGTTACTGGTGATGATACAGGGTTTGCACGCTTAAAGGCAGGGCTGGAAACTTTATGGTATGGTTTACAAAATAACTCAGTAACAGATATTGATGGAGCTATTGACTTACTTGAAGGTGCTCAAAGTGATGTTAGTAATATGTTAGGTGAAGTTGGTGGACAAATTAACGGCTTAAACCTTATATCAGATAGGCACGATGGAAATATATTATTTCTACAAGAACGTGTAGATGATATTGAAAAGGTAGATATAACAGAGGCGCTAACAAAGTTTTCTCAAGAAGAATCAACTTTGCAGGCATCTATGTTAGTACTAGGAAGATTATCTAACTTATCGCTATTGAACTTTCTTTAAAGTTTAATAGTTAGTTATTTGTTAGTTATTTGATGTGTAAAGAGT
>JALTLI010000039.1 GCA_027005635.1 Alphaproteobacteria bacterium | reverse complement strand
CTTGCAATAATTGGGCTAAGAAGTAAACCAAAGAACGGGTATAATATACCAGCTGCAACTGGCACACCTAAACCATTATAAATAAATGCAAAAAATAGATTTTGACGAATATTGCTCATTGTTGCAGCGCTAAGCTTACGAGCTCGTACAATACCACCTAAATCACCTTTAACCAAAGTTACTTCAGCACTTTCCATTGCAATATCAGCACCTGTTCCCATGGCTATTCCAACATCTGCCTGTGCAAGAGCAGGAGCATCATTCACTCCATCACCAGCCATTGCAACTTTATAGCCTTCTTTTTGTAGATTTTTAACAACCTCACTTTTTCTTTCTGGCATTACATCTGCTTCAATTTCATCTATATCTAATTGATTTGCAATTGCATTAGCTGTTTTTTCATTGTCTCCAGTTAGCATTACAATGCGTAAACCAGTACTACGCAAATCTTGCAAGGCTTTAGGTGTAGTTTCTTTTATAGGGTCAGAAACGCAAATTAAACCTGCCAATTTATTATCAATTCCGACATACATAACAGTTTCACCTTTGTTGCGCTGCTCATCTGCCATTTCAATTAAATCTGTTTCTTTTATATTTAAAGATTTTAATAATTTATTATTTCCTATGGCAACTTTTTTATTATCTACAATCCCACTAATACCTTGCCCAGTATAAGATTGAAAATCTTTTACATTTGCCAATTTTATATCAGTATTTTTTGCCCCTTCTACAATTGCTAAAGCAAGAGGATGTTCACTACTTTTTTCCAGTGTTGCACCAAGCATTAATATATCATTCTCTTTGTAGCCATCAGCAACAATAATGGAAGTTAGTTTTGGTTTACCTTCAGTTAAGGTACCGGTTTTATCTATTACTAAAACATCTATTTTTTCCATTAACTCCAAGCTTTCAGCATTTTTAATTAAAATACCTGCCTGAGCACCTCTACCAGTACCTACCATAATAGACATAGGAGTAGCCAAACCCAAAGCACAAGGACATGCAATAATCAATACTGCAACTGCATTAATAACTGCAAAAGCTATACGAGGCTCCGGCCCCCATAACCACCAAACAATTGCAGTAATAATTGCTACCAAAATAACTATTGGAACAAAATATCCAGAAACAACATCAGCCAGCTTTTGAATTGGAGCGCTACTACGTTGAGCCTGAGCTACCATTTTAACTATTTTAGCTAAAACTGTATCTGTACCAACATGCTGAGCAATCATAATAAAACCACCTGTTTGGTTAATTGTTCCGCCAGTAATTTTGCTCCCATCTTTAACACTCACAGGTATGGATTCTCCAGTAATCATAGATGCATCAACTGTGCTTGCTCCATCTATAATAACCCCATCTACAGGTATAGCTTCACCAGGACGAACACGTATTTTATCACCCTCTTTAACAACATCTAAATTTACATCTTCTTCTGTTCCGTCTGGGTGAATAATTCTAGCTGTTTTAGGTGCTAAATCTAATAATGCACGGATAGCACCATTAGTTTGAGACCTAGCACGCAATTCCAACACCTGCCCTAAAAGTACCAAAGTAACAATAACTGCTGATGCCTCAAAATATACAGCAACCATACCATTAGTTTTCATTTCTTCAGGGAAAATTTCAGGGAACATTATAGCAATTATACTATAAATATAAGCAACACCAGTACCCAAACCAACAAGGGTAAACATATTTAAATTAAATGTAACAATTGAAGACCACGCCCGTTTAAAAAATGGAATAGCAGCCCATAACATTACAGGTGAAGCTAAAGCAAACTCTATCCACATAGCAAGCTGAGAACTAATTAATCCATCAAGAGTCTTAGAAGGAATATGATCTAACATAACCAATAACAATGTTGGCACAGAAAAAATTGCACTTAACCAAAAACGACGTGTCATATCATCTAGCTCACTAGTATCTTCTTTTGTATCCAGTGAAAATTCTTTAGGCTCTAGCGCCATACCACAAATAGGGCAACTACCAGCCCCAACTTGTTCAATTTCTGGATGCATAGGACACGTATAAACAGTTCCTTCAGGGACATCATCTTTAACAACAGTTTCACCTAAATATTTTTCAGGCTCATTTTTAAACTTAGTTAAACATCCATCACTACAAAAATGATAATCTTTATTTTCAAAAGTAAAATGATTTGCTGTTTTTTCAGGATCAACATCCATACCGCAAACCGGATCTTTTATATTCACAATATTTTCATCTTCTTTTTTCATAGAACAATTTTCATGCCCTGTATGTGAATGTTTTTTCATGTCTGCACCTTTTATTTTCTTATCATATATAAATGGTTACGTAATAACTTCTATATACCCCTTAAAAATAAACAGCAAAAATATAAAAAAATAATTTAAAAGAAAAATGGTGCCGGCAGCAAGAGTCGAACTCGCGACCTACTGATTACAAATCAGTTGCTCTACCAGCTGAGCTATGCCGGCACACATAGAATAGATAAATTTAAAAGAATAAAATTAACTATCTAAAGTGCATATTATGTATTTTTAGATTTTACGCAAGTGTTAATTTCATTTTTAGTAAAATTTTTATATTTTTTCACTAAATTCAGCTTTTGATGTTGACATAAACCTATAAAAAGTACATCTTGTACTCGATTTAAGTAAGTATATTTTATTTATACTAAACAAGAGCAAATCAAACTGGACAGTTGGCCGAGCGGCTGAAGGCGCCACCCTGCTAAGGTGGTAAGGGGTTTTTCCTCTTCGTGGGTTCGAATCCCACACTGTCCGCCATTTTACCCTTGGGCGACGTCCAACAAAATCCATTTTACATAGCTATTCCCTTGGGTTATACTGGCTTTATTGTCCTATATAGTTTTTTACTATTTTATGGTATCCACACATTGTGGGGGCATCATTGGGGGCATTATAAAGCAACTAAAAAAGGGATGCCCCCATAATGAAACTAAATGACAAAGTATGTAAGAACGCAAAAGGCAAAGAAAAGCCTTATAGATTATCAGACGGTGAAGGTATGTATCTTGAAGTTAGACCTAATGGTAGTAGGCTCTGGCGTTTAAAATACCGTATAAATGGTAAAGAAAAACGTTTATCCTTTGGTATATACCCTACTGTTAGCCTAGCAGATGCTAGAGATAAAAGAATTGATGCAAAGAAACTATTAGCTAACGGAGTAGACCCTTCCGCATTTAAAAAAGAAGTAGAGCGTAAAGAACAAATAAACAATAACAATACTTTTGAAGTTGTTGCTCGTGATTGGTGGAATATGAAAAAATCTGGTTGGAGTGAAAGTCATGCAGGCTATACTATAAGAAGACTAGAACACAATATATTCCCTGAAATTGGTCATTTACCTATTAATGATATTGAACCGCCTGCCCTACTTGATGCTTTAAAGAAAACTCAAGAACGCGGAGCAAATGAAGTAGCTTACCGTTGTAAATCTATATGCGGTCAAATATTCCGTTATGCAATAGTAAAAGGTATGGGAACAAGAGACCCTTCACAGGATTTACAAGAAGCTCTTTCACCATATAAGAAAACTCATTATCACGCCTTAGAGCCGAAAGATATTCCTGAATTTATCCAAACATTAGAGAAAAATAATGCACGCCTATTCCCTCATACAAAATTAGCAGTAGAGTTAATGATGCTTACTTTTGTTCGTACAAGTGAACTTATTAAGTCAACATGGGATGAATTTGATATAGAAAGAAAAGTATGGGAAATACCTGCTGAAAGAATGAAGATGAACCGCCCTCACATTGTGCCACTCTCTACCCGTACAATAGAAATATTAAAGGAATTAAAAACATTATCCTGTAACGGTAACGATTACCTGTTTCCAAGCAAAACCAACGCACATAAGCACATGAGTAATAATACGATACTTCAAGCTATTGGAAGACTAGGCTATAAAGGCAGAATGACTGGTCACGGTTTCAGAGCATTAGCTATGACAACCATAATGCAAGAACTAGGCTACAGATACGAAATACCAGATTTACAACTAGCCCACGCTAAAAAAGCAGGTGTAGTAGCCGCTTATGACCGTACATCATTCATAAAAGAACGTACAAAAATGATGCAAGAGTGGGATGATTATTTAGCAGAGGCTAAAGTAAGTGGAAAAGTTATTAAGGCAAATTTTAGTTAAAACTCGTAAATTTATATCTTATATAACATTATGTAAGACTATTAATGATGTGAAAATAGCTTTAGAAGATAGTCTTTATAAATTCAAAAAGTAGCCCGCACTACAATGGTGCTACTTATTTCTATATTCTGCTGTCAACGCTACAAGCTTGCCTTTATCTGTATAAACATCAGAAAGCATATTTTTAAGTTTAGATACACCTTCTTCTGAAATACAATGCACGGTACTTTTTCCATTTTTATGAGGTTTATATAAATTTGTTTGAGTATCAAAACCACCTTTCCACATTAAAGCGGATAACCTGTCATAATTATTTACATTAATATAACTAGCACCTAAAGATAACTCTCTTAAAGTATCAGCCTTATTATAAGGATGTGTCTTACCTATATCTTCTGTAATAACAACCTCTTTTTTCATTATTGAAGTTACTGTAGCATCTCCTGATTTCAACTCACCTATAAGTTTAAGTGTTGGAGATCCATCAACCTCAGAAAATTGACCCTCTTTTATAAATTTCATTTGAGAAATTAATGACTCATCCAGAAATATATTTTTATTTTCATCGATTGATATTTTACCGTCAGAAATATTCAATAAACTTGCATTATCAACACCTATCTTTGCTGTCTCTTTAAATAAATTCATCCACAAACTTTCTACTCTTAATCTCTCTTTATCTAGAATAGAACTCAATTCTGCATACTTAATTTTTGTATTTTGACCATGGTATCTATAATAAATATCACCAGATGCAAGCTTTTCGCCTGCTTGCTTAGTGCATATAATAGGTTTTACAATTGCTTCATATGTATAATATATAACCAAACCATTTACTATCTACCTCTAACAAACCTAACTCAAAATTTATTTGAGGGGAAAAATGATTCGAAATATTTGTACTGACAATTGCAGAGTCTAAACCTATAAAAACTTCCTTCGCTTTATCTTTAAGTCCAGATGCAGTCCTTTTAGGTTTTTCTTTTATTCCAAAAATCAAATAACCACCAGATCTATTCGCAAAAGAAGCCATACAACGCAAATACACATCCCAAGAACCGTGACTAAAAGATTCCTTAAATTCTAACCAAGTAGACTCTCTATGGTACAGATCACCATGGGAATTTTTACGGGTAATTATTGATTTTACTTTTTTATCGTGGTTAGTCATTACACTTAATCCTACTCTTAATAGTCACTTATATTTTGCTATATAAACGAAAGTTACACATGTATGCATATAAATATACCATATTAAGATATAGCTATAATAACACTATAAGTAATGATACTAATATCAATTAATACTAATTAGCAAATTTTAGTCGTAGAAAAACTTAAATCTGTTAACATGTTGAAATCTCTCACCTTATACTAAGAACATCCCACAATGTAATTCTTATATTGTGAATTGGCATGGGAGAAAATCCCCCATGCCTAAATAATGCACTTAGCTAGTGTGACATGGCTTACTACAATAAAAACATCCATTGGATTGTTTATATTTAGTTTTAGCTTCACGTACAGCTGGTTGGCACGATGAAAAATCACCCAAATAAATTCTATTTTGTGGGTCTGGCATAAAAGAGCAACCAGTTGTATGGACTTCATGGTCACCATTATTTTGTGCGTTTTTGTTTACATAATATTTTGACATAATCATTTTTCTTTCATTAAGAACGGCTAACCACCTTACTGCTCCGAAAGGTGCAACAAGACAACACGCCGTGCAAAAAAGCCACAATTTGCAATTAATACACTTGATTTTGATAGAATTAGATTATACATTTAAGTTCTCAGGTATGAATGCATAAGTCTAGTGACTTTTATTCTATCAAAGACCGTGTTGCCCCTGTGGCTCACGGTCAATTTTTATAGTACCACCTCTATTAGTTATATAAAACACAATATGTAGTGGTAACTATTGTTTTAATATACCACATATATGGTAATAAGTCTATAAAAATACACTTCAATGATTTCAATATATTATGTTAATAAGTGCATTAACATACTGAATAAATTAAATAAAAAAATATTATTTATATTTTTAAGCAATTTATTGCATACTACAATAAGTTACCTTATAATGTGTTCATGAATGAGTTAAATCATTCTGAGGCTTTACAACCTCTTCATAGATGGCAAACACCGCCATCACAGGTGTTTTTTTATGCTCTTAATTAAGTATGGGTATGAAAATGATATTTATAATATCAGCCAGATGACGGTGTTATGTCCAAGGCTTGCCTAAAAGCACCGTGCCATTTCTATGAATGGTTGTAAACTTCTGGCTGATTTTTTTTATTTTCTAAATCAGCCTTTAAATATTAATTTTAAAGGAAGTTAAAATTCTATGAAAAAGTTTATTCTAATAATTCCTGCTATTGTAATATTTGCAGGATGTTCACAAGATGGGTATGTAAAACAACAAGCGGAACTTTATCAAGTTTCTATGACTCAGTACCAAGATTACAACTGCAACCAAGTAAGAGCTGAAATGAGAAGGTTATCAAACCTAGTTGAGCAACAAACTATTGCAATGAAACCTGTACCAAAGGAAGCTAATAATCAGTATTTAGAAACTGCTTTAAGTGCTTTTGCTATTGCTAGAGGTGCAGATTATTCTAATAATAATGATAATAACCAAGAAGAATCAGCAGTATTACAAAGATTGAAAAGCCAATATAACGCTTTAGATCAGCTAGCTATTCAAAAAGATTGCATAAGTTAAAATAAAAAGGGCTTAATCTCTACGTTTTGCCCTAAAAACGTAGAGATTAATTTTGTACTGAAAGCTTTAAAACAAGCTCTCTGATATCTTCTACACGCCAAGCAGTAGTACGTTCACTAAGTTTTCTTCCTTTTGGGAATCTTCCAGTCTTAATTCCTGCCCACCATGTAGATTTACTTACAGGGATAATCTTTAAAACTTCTTTAAGTCTTAAATATCCTGTTTCAGGTAGTTTATTTTCATACATTCACTCTCTCCTTTTTTGTTGCTGTTATAGGTCTATAATGGAGCATGTTTATCTAATAAATCAACTTTTTTTCTGCCACTTTGCGGTGTTCCTTTAAAGGATCCTTTAAAGGATTTTTTTTGTATAAAAATGTTTTAATTATGAAAATTTAGACCGATTTTTGTTTATTGTTTAATTTTTTGAT
>JALTLI010000038.1 GCA_027005635.1 Alphaproteobacteria bacterium | reverse complement strand
AGGGAAATTAATAACTAAGTTTAATAAAGAATTAAATGAAGCAGAAGAAAAAGCAATTTTTGAAGATGAAATGCGCTTATTATATGTTGCCTTAACTAGATCACAGGAACGTTTATACATTGGTGGAGCTGTTAAAAATGATTTACCAAAAAATTGTTGGTATAATGAAATTGAAAGTATTAAATCACAGTTATCTGATTATGGAGATGCTAAAGTTTTGCATAATCCATCACAAACCCCCATTATTGAAGTTGTAGATGATATAAAAAATGATATTAAATCAAAACCTCCTGAATGGATAAATATCATGCCTAAAAAAGAAGGAAAAACTGCTAAAATCAAACCTTCTGCCAAAGATTACGATGAAGATATGCTACATACAGATTTAACTAAATTGTATCAAAGAGGTAAATTTATGCATAGATTGTTGGAGTTTTTACCAGATATTAAAGCTGATAATCGTATAGAAAAAGCTACATCTTGGTTGAATAAAATGTTACCAAATGAACAAGCGGAATACAAAAATAATATGTTAAATGATGTGCTTAATGTATTAAAAAAATATCCTGAATTTTTTGAAAATAATAGTAAAGCAGAAGTTAGTTTTATTTCTGATATAAATAATAGCAAAGCAGAGGGAAGAATTGATAGGTTAGTTATTAACAACGATAAAATTACTATTATTGATTACAAAACAGATAGAAAAATACCAGCAGATATACCAAAAGAATATAAAAAACAGTTGGAAGTATATAAATCTGCCATGCAAAAAGTTTTTCCTGAAAAACATATAGAAGCAGTTATTATTTGGGTTTGTAGCCCAAGTTATGAATTGGTAGTTATATAACTTGAAAACATTAAAAATATTACTACCGTTACTAATTAGTACATTTTTAATATGTGCTGGTAAAAGCACGTTACTTGGGATATTTACCCTGCTTGGAGAAAAAAATAACTGGTCTAGCAATTATTTTGGAACAGTTTTATCATTTCAAGGTGTACTTGCAATTATTACTTCAATTTCAATACCTTTGCTTATACATAAATATAAGTTTATGGTTTCTTTGACTACTCATTTTACCTATTTAATATTGGTGGCTTTTTGTTTATCACTTTTTAACAATAACCCTAGTTTATGGAGCTTTGTATATATAACTACAATTATTTCAACAACAATATTTTTTATTCGTATGGAAACTGTTGTTATTTCAGAAGTTTCTTTTGCAGAGCGCTCTAGAGCATTGGCATTATACTGGCTTTCATCTATTGCTGGGTTTGCTATGGGGCCATTTATTGTTAGTTATACGGGCATAAATATTATTTCTTATATTATAGCTATGGTTATATTTTTATTGGCATATTTGGCGGTTTTTTCTAAAAGAAAGATAGAAGAAAACAATACTACTAAACTTCACATAAAAGAGCTAATTTCAATAGTATATAAAACTCCGCTTATATGGGCAATATGCTTAGTTGGTGGCTATACAGGAGAAACATTGGATCCATTTATTGGGGTTATGGGGTTAAATTTTGGTTATTCTGGTAGTCAAGTTCTTGCTTTAATGAGCTATTTTCTTGTTGGTGGATTTTTATCACTATATATAGTTGGATGGTTAATAGATATTTTTGGTATTCATAAAATTACAATATATACATCTATGGTTTCTATTTTAATTGGTGGTGGCATTATTTTAAGTATGGATAATTACAATATTTTAGTACCAGTAATTATTATTT
>JALTLI010000037.1 GCA_027005635.1 Alphaproteobacteria bacterium | reverse complement strand
TACAAGAAAAATATGATGCTATTATTAAGGATATCCGTGAGTGTCATGAACGTAAGCAACCAGTTTTAATTGGTACTACTTCTATTGAAAAATCAGAAATGTTTTCTAAAGTACTTAAAAAACATAAGGTTAAGCATAATGTTTTAAATGCTCGTCACCATGAACAAGAAGCGGAAATTATTTCTCAGGCTGGTCGTTTAGGTGCAATTACTTTAGCTACAAACATGGCAGGACGTGGTGTAGATATTAAGCTTGGCGGTAATATTGAAGTATTACTTGAAGGTATTACAGATGAGAAAAAAATAGCCCAAGTAACCGCCGATTATGAAAAAGAAAAACAAGCTGTTATTGATGCAGGTGGCTTGCGTGTTATTGGTACGGAACGTCATGAATCTCGTAGAATAGATAACCAATTGCGTGGTCGTTCTGGTCGTCAGGGTGATAAAGGCTCTAGTGTGTTTTATCTTTCCCTGCAAGATGATTTAATGCGTATTTTTGCCCCTGGATTAGATAAAATGATGGAACGTTTAGATATGCCAGAAAATGAGGCTATCCAAAGTAAACTTGTTAGTGGCGCGTTAGAAAAAGCTCAGCGTAAACTTGAAGGTCGTAACTTTGATATCCGTAAAAATTTACTTAAATATGATGATGTACTTAATGATCAGCGTAAAGTTGTTTACGTTCAGCGTAAGGAAATTATGACATCGGAAACTGTAGACGATATTATTCTGGAATTTCGTGATGAATTACTAGAAGATTTAACTATGCGTTGTTTTGTTGGTGCGTCTTCAGAAGAGTGGCAAATTGCTAGTTTCAAGGAAAATATTCACCGTTTATACGATATCCAACCAGATATTAATACTTGGATAACCGAAGAATTAAGTTCTGATGAAATCATTAAAAAAACCAAGGAACGCATGGAAAATGTATGGCAAGCCAAGGAAGAACGCTTAGGTGAAGAACTTATTCGTAAGGTGGAAAAAACTATTTTACTGCAAGTGCTAGATCAACAGTGGAAAGAACATTTACAACAACTTGATTTCTTGAAACAGGGTATTCATTTACGTGGTTATGGTCAAAAAGATCCACTAAATGAATTTAAAAAAGAGGCATTTGTTTTATTTGAATCAATGTTTTACGCTATGAAAGAGCAAACAACCATGATGCTTTCTAGAGTAGAAATTGAAGAAAGTGAAAAAGCTAGAATTTTAGCAGGTGAACTGCAACAGCAAGAAGATGAGCCAAAAACTAACCCTTATGGCGCAGATAATGTTGGTAGAAATGAACAATGCCCATGTAAAAGTGGTAAAAAATATAAACATTGCCACGGGCAGTTACAACAGGCTAGTTAGGAAAATAAAATGAATATAGATAAAACAGTTTTAGCATTTGCAGGAGGAATGATACTTTTAAGCGTAGTATTAACCCAGTTTGTATCATCTTATTTTGTATGGTTTACAGTTTTTATTGGGGTTAATTTATTACAATCTGCATTTACAGGTTTTTGCCCGTTGGTTAAAATTCTTAAAAAAATTGGTTTTAAATCTGGCAAAGCTTTTTAATTTTCTAAAAAATATCACTATATCCTTGTAAAATGTGTTATTTGTTTCAATAATTATATATACAACTAACAATCTATGTAAGTAGGTTTATCTTTTTTTTTAAAATACAGCTTTTTGCTGTGTTTACCATCTACAAGGAAAAATGTTATGAAAACATTTGAAAACTCTCCACAAGAACTAAAAGCCATTGAAATGGCAGAAAAATCATATTGGAAGGATAGTTATAACTATCCTGAAGAGATAGAAAAATGGCTAAGTATAGCAAAAAAAGTAAAAAGAAATAATGAGAATGTAATTGGTTATATTCTTTATTGCATGAAAAAGGAGGGGCTAACTTATGCCCAAGCTGGTATTACCCGCGAGGAAATTGATAAGCTATATATTTTAGGATATTTAGCAGAGGCGCAAAAATCTCTGCAAAATGCTGAGAATTCCAAACGGGATAATACAGAGTTTCTAATTCGTATGGAAGAATTTCTTACTAAAGCAGGTGCAACTTGCTTGGATATAGGTGCTACAAGGCAAGAAATTAATGAATTATATAACCGTGGCTATATAAATGAAGCATCATTTTTTAAAGAAATAGCAGTTATGTACCCACGGGCAAATGAATTTTCATTTGCTAAAATGAATATATTTCTTAGCCTTGCAGGTAAAAAACATACGGATATAGATTTATCTGATAAACAATATGCATACATAAGAGATGCGTAATTTTTTTAACGAAACCAAAAGCTAGTATAAAAATACTAGCTTTTTTGTTGCCACCAATCTGGTGCTGAAATATTTATTTCTTCATTATTACAACTAAGTTTTTTATTTGCATACCTAGTATTAATAATTGCTAAGCCTGTATTGTTATAAGCAGAAGATATTTTACTAACTTCACTATTTTCAAACATAATAGGCATACTTGTTGAAATTTTATTTTTTGATGATATTTTATACAGCCTCTTTTTTGCCTCTGTTCTAAAATGCAGCCTTGCAACTAATTCCTGCCCTACATAACACCCTTTATCAAAACTTACTCCATTTAAAAACTCTAAACCTAATTCTGCGCTGAATGTTCTATTTTTAATTGCGTCTTTACTTCCATCAGGGATACATAAATTTATGCGATATTCTTCATAAGCATCTTCAAGTTTTTCTTTACCAGTTGTTGGTTTTTTATTTTTAGGTAAATATATTCTGTTGCCTAGTTTTTTATGCCTAGGGTCAGGGTACCCTTCATTGCTTTCATTACCAAAAATTGCAAAAATATTGTAATCATCACTCATATCATCAAATTCTACAGAAAAGTTTAAAGTATATTTATGTAAACTTTTTGCTAAATCCATAAGTTCATGTTTATTACATTCAAGTAATATTTTATCATTTTGTTTTAAAATAAAAAAATCATACAAAAATCGCCCTTGTGGGTTAAGGTGAGCCCCATAACCAAGGGTATTTTTATCTAATTTGTTGATATCAGATGTGCAAACACCTTGTAGGAACTCTGTTATATTATTGCCAGAAATTGCCAAAATTGCTCTTGATTTAAGTTGTGCGTAAAAATTATCCATAAAAATACTTTATACTGTCTATTATATGCTGACAAGTTTCTTTGTTAGTATTAGTATAGTTATTATGAGAATTTTATTTATAACATTTACAAATATTGGCGATGTGGTTATTTCCACTGCTCTACTAGATAGAGTCCTTGCTGATTACCCCGATGCAACAGTTGATATTGTTGGCGGTAAGGGTGCGCTTGCTTTATTTGAAGGGTTGCCTCAAAAAGGTGAACTTATCCCCCTAGTAAAGCAAAAAAAACACATGCATTACATAGATTTATATCACAAACTTAAAAATATTAATTATGATATTATAATTGACCTGCGTACTCCTTTATTGCGTTATTTTCTTAAGGGTAAAAAGAAAATTGGTTATAATCATCAATCACGTAAAAATATTGGTAAGCATAAGGCTGAACAAATTGCAAGCTTGTGGCCAAGTGAAAGAGAAATTAACTTAACTTGCTGGCCAGATGAAAAAGTAGAAAGTAAAATAGCTGATTTTTGTCCACCAGATAGGCTTCTTGTAGCCATAGCACCAACTGCTAATTGGATAGGTAAACAATGGCCACAATCTTATTTTAATAAATTAAATCTTGGTGAAATAAATGGCTTAGAAAATGCTTTATTTATTGTGTTAGGCGCTGCCCATGAACATAACACTGTTAAAGATTTTATAAAATCATTACCCCAAGATAGAACCAAAGATTTAGTAGGTAGAACAACATTACCAGAAGCTTATAGCTGGCTTAAAAAGGCAGATTTATTTGTTGGTAATGATTCAGGTCTTGCACATTTAGCAGCGGCGGCACAAACACCAACTATTACACTTTTTGGCCCTACTAATGAAAACTTGTATGCTCCGTGGTGTAGGTGTGGTCAGGTGATTACTCCAGAAAAAAGAGCCAGAGCAGATTTAAACTTAGAAGAAGTTGCACAACCACGATTAATAACCGATATTTCACCAATGGAAGTTGTATCTGCTATTGACATGGCAGTACAAAACATTGAAAATACTAATGAACTTAAAAAGAGAGCCGCATGTTAAAAGAAGAACGTCATATATTTTGGGCAACATCAGCAGTACTTTTAGGTTCTGCTATGCCATTAATTTTAATTGGTAGAGCTATATCAGCAGGCGCCCTAGTTTTGGGAATTATTATAGGTTTAATCGCCACTAAGGGTACTAGTTTACGTTCCACCATGAACACTTTGAGAACTGCAAGAATAGCTAAAATTATTATTGCTATGATTGCATCTTTTGCCCTTTCTGTACCATTTGCCATAGATCCTTCTTTTGCGCTTAAACACTTAATCCAACTTATTGGAATGGTCTTTGCTAGTTTTCTTTTATATACAGTAATGCGTGAAATGCCACGAAGATATTTAACAAAATTAATTCGTGTACTTGGTGTTACTATTGTTATTATTGCTTTGCTTGCTGGCTTAGATGCAATTTTAAATGATGAAAGATTATCTAAAGCTTTACACGGCAGAAAATGGAATCAAATTCATCGGTTAAACTATATGAGCTCAGTTTTTGCTGTACTATTGCCATTTTTATGGGCTTGGTTACTGCGTGCTTACCGTGATGGCGCTACCCTTGCTAAAGGTTTAGCGTTTCCACTTATTTTAATAACATTTATGGTACTATTTATTTGTGGAGGTAGATCAGGCTGGGTAGGTGCAACAGTTGCAATGGTTGTATTTTTATACGGAGCAAGTAAATATCATAACTTAGTTATTCATCGCAAACATTGGTTTATGGGGGTGTTGGTTGTTTTAACAGGGCCTCTAGCTTACGGCTTTGCCAGAGGTTTTGATATTATGAAAGAGCGTATAGGTTTAGGTGTTGAAGCTATTGGTATTGGCTCTGGTAGATTAGAAATATGGAGTTTTGCTATAAAACACTTACTAGATAACCCATTTACTGGTATTGGTTTGGGTAATTTTCGTAAGTTGCCTATTCCGGCAGAAGGTATAGTTTCTAACGCTCATCCACATAACTTTATAATACAATTATTCTTGGAAACAGGGCTAATTGGCCTTGCTACTGCAAGTATATTTATTATTTATATGCTTAGTGTATTCAGAAAATATTCCCATGGTCATTTATATGGTTTGGCTGCTTATTCTGGTTTAATTGCATTTTTTGTTGCATCACTTGCTAACACTTCAATATTCCAACCATGGTGGCTTACTTTTATGGTGTTTATTGCTATTTTAGGAAACCGTGTCGGCTGGACAGGTATAACAAATAATGAAAAATAAAATATCTGGTTTAGTTGTTGCTCATAACGAAGAGGATATGATTGAGGACGCCTTAAAATCATTAAATTTTTGTGATGAAATCATAGTTGTTCTTGATAAATGCACTGATAATACAAAAAAAATAGCCCAAAAATATACCTCTAATATTATTGAAGGAAGTTGGGAGCTTGAAGGTGAAAGACGTAATTTAGGTATAAATAAATGTACTAATAAATGGGTACTTGAACTTGATGGTGATGAGAGAATTTCTCCAGAACTAAAAACAGCAATTATTCAACATATAAAAACAGCGCCAGATGGTTACGTTTTATTACCAATTCATAATTATGTTGGTAATAGATGGATAAAATATGGTTGGGCTGGTTCATTTGGAACATCTAAAGCTAAAAAACTATTTACTAAAGGTGCTAAAATTTGGGGTGATCAAAGGGCTCATCCTGCTCTTACTTTAAATGGAAAAGAAACTGAAATAATTAATGCTGGCATTGTTCATTTAGTAGATAAAGATATTAACGATATGATTGATAGGTTAAAACGTTACTCTGATTGGGTGGCAGCAGATATGCGTGATAGTGGTAAAATAATTCCTTTAAAAACTGCTGTCCGTAAAGGGTTAACTAGGTTTTATAAATCATATTATGCAAGAAAAGGCTATAAGGAAGGTAAGTATGGTTTTTTACTTGCTTTAATGGCGTGTCTTTTTCCTATTTTAAGTACTTTAAAAGCTAGCCTAGAAGAATAAAAATATAGAAAGTAATACAATGCGTGTAATGCAAATAATTGGTTCAAAAAAAGCAGGCGGAGCAGAAGCTTTTTACGTACGCTTAATAGGAGCCCTAAGAAATAATATTGAAATATTACCAGTAGTAAAAACTAATAGTTGGCTAGATAAACGCTTAACAGATTTAGAAATACCTCATAAAACAGCAGAGTTTGGCGGTATGTTTGATTTCAAAACTAAAGCAAAATTAGAATGTTACGCCGAAGAATTTAAACCAGATGTTATTCAAAGCTGGATGAACCGTTCATCTAAATTTATGCCACAAAAAACAAAGGCAGTTAAAGTTGCACGTATGGGTGGCTATTATAATTTAAAATATTATAAAAAAATGGATTATATTGTTGGTAATACTCAAGGTATTTGTGATTATGTCCGTAAAAATGGCTGGCAAGATGATAAAGTTGTATATTTACCAAATTTTGCTGATGAACCAATGGATATTTACACAGATAAACACGAAGAGCTTTCTACAGAAATTAAAAAAGAGTTTAATATTCCAGAAAATGCATTTGTATTGATGGTGGCAGGTAGATTGCATGAAAACAAAGGTATAGATACAGCAATTTCAGCAGTTAAAAAAGTTGCAGATGCTCATTTAATTATTGTTGGTGACGGGGAACTAGAAAACAAACTAAAAACCCAAGTTAAGGAATTAAACCTTACCAATAGAATCCATTTTGCTGGCTGGGCAGATGTTATATCTCCTTATTGCGCTGCTAGTGATGTATGGCTTGTTTCTTCCAGACACGAACCATTAGGCAATGTTGTTTTAGATGCATGGATGCACAATTTACCAGTTATTGCGACAAAATCTGCAGGGCCTGTTTCTTTAATTGAAGACGGTGAAGATGGTTTACTTGTACCAATTGATGATATAGATGCAATGGCAAAAGCAATTGATAGGCTTGATAACGCACCAACTTTATGTGCTAGACTTGCAGAAAATGGTTATAAAAAAGGTATTAATGATTATGGTAGAGAAGTAGTAATTGCCGATTATCTAGATTTTTATGAACAAATAATAAAAGCTAATTAATTTATGTGTGGAATAGCAGGAGTTTTTCTTAAATCTGGGCGTATATCTAACCAGTTTTTAACTCAAATGGCTGAAGTTATGGCGCATAGAGGGCCAGACGGTGAGGGGAGCTATATCCACGGCAACTTTGGTTTTATTCATAAACGTTTAAGTATTCTAGATGTTGAAGGGGGT
>JALTLI010000036.1 GCA_027005635.1 Alphaproteobacteria bacterium | reverse complement strand
GCTGTAATGTTTGATGATACTACAGGTTTAGCAATTTTAAGAGTAATGGACGGCCTATTACCACCTGTTGGTTCTAGGCTTGAATTACTTGTTTCTAGCACAAATAAAGCATAAAACAACATATATTAAAGATGCTGATACAAGGGTAACAAATCCTTCATGGAAGCCGTAAGGGCGAATACTATTTGTTGCAAATATACTTAAAATAATTAATCCAAAAATAGATGATACAAAGGCTGCAAGCGTTGATCTCCTCTTCCAAAACATACCAACCATTGTAGGGATAAATGCGCAAACTCCTGCTGCTGAATATATTGCTAAATCTATCATAAACTGCGGTGGGCTAAGCCCAATAAAAAATGAAAATACCAACATAGATACCATCGTAATTCGTGCAAATAATATCTGCCAGCCACGCTTAATTACAATAAATGAACGGAGTAAATCTCTGGTTACTAGTTGTCCCATGGAAAGTAAAAGTGAATCTGCTGTAGACATGGAAGCGCCGATAACACCAATAAATAATAACGCAGAAACAACAGTTCCAATAATACCAATTGTTGAAAGTTGAGCAAATATATTACCTGAAATTTGGTTTGGTGCAGTTTCATGAAACAATAAACTTCCGCCCAAACCAAAAATCATTGATGGGATAAAAATCAATAGTGCTACAACAAACAAAGAAATTGCAATTTTGTTTATTTGTTTATCATCCTTTGCCATCATCATTCTGGTTAACATATGCGGTTGGAATATAATTCCTACTAAAAATAGAGATTGAGAAAAGAACATCGCACCTGTATAAAATGAATTAGGGCCTGGCATACTAAGCATTTCTGGTTTAGATATTTGTAGTTCTGCAAATAGGTTAGTAATATTCCCCCAATTATAGGTTACAAATAAATAAACCCCAATTATAGCACCAACAAAAATAGCAATTGTTTGAACAACATCAGTATAAGCTACCGCACGCATACCGCCAAATAACATGTAAAACGCAATAATACTTAGTACAAAACCAACCCCTTCAATATAACCTATTTCACCGCCAGAAAAACCTTCTAATAACTTACCTAAACCAACTAATTGCAGTGAAAGATATGGTACAAGAAGTAAAATTATAAACATCGCCATATAAGCACCTAGCCATTTACTTTTATAAGCGTGGCTAACACATTCAATTGGCGACATTAAACTATGCTTTGCGGCATAACGTCTTAGTGGTTTACCAAAAAATAACATAGTTAAAATAAATAGCATAAATGAGAAAATAATATACCCCATAGCCCCAATACCATTAGAAAAAACAGATCCAGGGACGCCAACAACGGTAAAAGCGCTAAACAGACTACCCATAAATGTTAAAGCTAGTACAAATATTGGTAAATCTCTGTTAGCAAGTAAAAAATCTTCAATTTTTGGGAGTAAAACTTTGTTTTTACGGTATCTTTCCCAAATAATAGCAACAAGTATTAAAGCGAAATAACTAGCAACAATCCCTAGAATTATTTTTACGTTAGGCATAGTTTATTTCTCCTCTTGCTTGCGCATAATTAAGTATAAAATACTACCTAAAACCAAAAATATTACGTACCAAACAACAAGTAAAGCTGGTATTCCTCCAATAAGAATGCTTGGAATAAATGCAGAAATAGAGTTACCTAGAATCCAAATAATTACGAATAAAATCCATAAAATCTTAGTTTTCACCATTGTTTTTATACACCTTTTAATTTATTATAAGCAAATTAGTATAT
>JALTLI010000035.1 GCA_027005635.1 Alphaproteobacteria bacterium | reverse complement strand
AATATGGCGAAGTTACAGAAGCTATTTTAAGAGAGAAAAAACTTAAAAAATGGCGTAAGGACTGGAAAATTCATTTAATTAATGAATTTAATCCAAATTGGGATGATTTGTATGAATACGGTAGTTTATAAAAATAAAATTATCCATACAGTGTCATACCGGAACCAGTTTTTGTCCAATTTTATAAAAATTGGTAACAAAAACTAGGTATCAGGTATCTGGTGGAGTTATGAATATATTTAACTACCAGATACCGGATAACTAAGTTTTATAACCAATTAAAAATTGGATAAAACATGTTTCCGGTATGACACGTAAAATGACTAGAAGAATTAAATAAAGTAAAACGGAGTAAAAAAATGGCAAAGCAAAATGTCGGTAAAGTTATAAGAGTAGTTGGCCCTGTGGTTGATGTTCAGTTTGAAGAAAGCTGCCCAACAATTTTAAATGCCTTGCATGTTAAACAAGGTAAAAGTACTCTTGTACTAGAAGTTTCTCAACATATGGGTGAAAATATTGTGCGTACAATTGCAATGGATTCAACCGATGGTTTGGTTCGTGGTACTGATGCTATTGATACTGGCGCAGCAATTACTGTTCCTGTTGGCCCTGCAAACCTTGGTAGAATTATGAACGTTATTGGTGAGCCTGTTGATGATGCAGGAGCTTTAGATACTACTCATACTCGTGCTATTCACCAAGATGCTCCAGATTTTGATGAACAATCAACAGAAGTAGCAACTTTGGAAACTGGTATTAAAGTTATCGATTTATTAGAGCCTTACGCTAAAGGTGGTAAAATTGGTTTATTTGGTGGTGCTGGTGTTGGTAAAACCGTTTTAATTATGGAACTTATTAATAATATTGCTAAAGGGCATGGTGGTTACTCAGTTTTCGCTGGTGTTGGTGAGCGTACTCGTGAAGGTAATGATTTATACTACGAAATGATTGAATCTGGTGTTATTAAGCAAGGTTCTCCGAAAGAATCTAAGGCTACACTTGTTTACGGTCAAATGAATGAGCCTCCTGGTGCGCGTGCTCGTGTTGCCCTAACAGGTTTAACTCAGGCGGAATACTTCCGTGATGAAGAAGGTCAAGATGTGCTATTTTTCGTAGATAATATCTTCCGCTTTACTCAAGCTGGTAGTGAAGTTTCTGCTCTTCTTGGGCGTATTCCATCTGCTGTTGGTTATCAATCAACCTTGGCAACAGATATGGGTGCTATGCAAGAACGTATTACATCAACAAATAAAGGTTCAATTACCTCTGTACAAGCTGTGTATGTACCTGCTGATGATTTAACTGACCCTGCTCCGGCTACAACATTTGCTCACCTAGATGCAACTACTGTTCTTAACCGTAAAATTTCTGAAATGGGTATTTATCCTGCTGTTGATCCACTTGATTCAACTTCCAGAGCATTAGACCCTGCTATTATTGGTGATGAACATTACAATACAGCCATGGCAGTAAAAGAAATTTTGCAAAAATACAAAAGTTTACAAGATATTATCGCAATTCTAGGTATGGATGAACTTAGTGAAGAAGATAAAAAAGTTGTAGATAGAGCGCGTAAAATTCAAAAATTCTTATCTCAACCGTTCCATGTTGCGGAACAGTTTACAGGTATGAAAGGTTGTTACGTGAAAATGGAAGATACTGTTCGTGCCTTTAAAGAAATTGTTGAAGGTAAACACGATGATATGCCAGAAGCAGCTTTTTACATGGTAGGAACTATTGAAGAAGCTATAGAAAAAGCAAAAACTTTAAGCGAATAGCGGTCATTTTTGGAG